>CAZLWL010000004.1:6676-62802 GCA_964563335.1 uncultured Pirellulales bacterium | reverse complement strand
CCATATGCAGGAGGCGGACTGTCAAGGTCACGAATGCCGGTATTGGATGGAACAGCCAGAAGGTACTGTTCGTCCAAATCCCGCAAATCCCTGCGAAAACGGCTCGAACGGCCCATTTCATCATCCCCGGCTATCCAGCTATGAGGCAAATATTCGTTGTTGTTTTTAAGCATATCCAATGCCAGTTCATGACGGGTTTGATAGCGAATATGTTTCGGAACACTGCACTTCTTTCGGCGTTTCCTGTCATTGGCCCAACTCCTGGGAAGATACAAACGCATATCCGCCAGCGCATGTTCTTTGCGAGAGGCATAACCCATGTAAACGCCAACCTGCCCATTGTCAACCTTGCCAAGCCGACCCAGCCATTGTCGCTGCACGCCCACCGAATCGTTGCCGCATTTTTTGTGTCCCGAAGGGTCAAAAACAATTACACCATCATCTTCACCAAGCTCATTACCAATCTGTCTGGCCAGTTCTTGCTGCAACGGCTGATGATCCCACGGTGCAAAACCTATGAATCGTTGCAGCGCCCGGCGATCCTGATCGTAACGGTAGGCAATCGACTCGACATTTTTCCTTCCCAGATCCGACAACAGCCCGGATATGTAGATATGAGCGTTTTCCTTGGGCTCACGCCTTCCGAGAGAGGCGATAAAGGGCCTAACAAATTGTTCCAGACGCTTCAGCATACCATTGAAAACCTGTGGCTTGATATCAGCTTCCTTAAGGATTTTCCGTTTTTGTATCTCAAATCGTCGCTCCATCGTTCAACCTTTCCATGGGGACCATTCCCCTGGAAAGTTAATCGTATAAACGACTTAGAATTCTTTAACAAAATTAGACAGTACAGCTAACGGTCATAAACTGTATTTCCATGCGCATCGTAAGCCACAACGCAGGGAAAATCCACAACCTCCAACTTTCGTATTGCCTCGGCGCCTAACTCTTCATAGGCCACTACCTCGGCCGAGGTGATATGTTTGCTGAGCAGCGCCCCCGCCCCGCCGATTGTCGAAAAGTGAACTGCGCCGTATTTTACAAGTGCGGCCCGCACTTCTTCGGCGCGATAGCCTTTACCTATCATCCCTTTAAGTCCGGCTGCGATCAGCTTCGGGCTGAAGGCATCCATCCTCGAAGATGTTGTCGGCCCAGCCACTCCAATTACCCAGCCTTCTCTTGCCGGCGTAGGCCCGACGAAGTAAATGACCTGGCCTCCAAGCTCGATAGGCAGTTTCTTCCCGGCATCGATACGCTCGCACAGCCTCTTATGCGCCATATCGCGAGCCGTATATACGACGCCGCTAATCAAAACCTCATCGCCCGCCCTGAGCGACCGCACATTCTCATCACTCAACGGCATATTTAGACGCTTTACTTCGCCCATCAGACCTGCCCTTGTCTTGGCTACGAACGATTAATAATGAACTACAAACTAACACCAGTATATTCCATCTATGAACTTTTATCAACTATTGACTAACGTCAGCGTTTGGGCTAAACTGTCGCGGCATTAACGGATTGCCAAGTATCAAATGTAAGAGTTTGAGGAGCTGACCGTGGCATATAATTGTGTGGTGTTGATAAAGCAAGTGCCTGATACAAAAAGGATTACGGGCGAGGCGATGAATCCGGACGGGACTGTGAACCGCGGGGCGCTGCCTGCGATTTTCAATCCCGAGGACCTGAACGCTCTCGAACTGGCCCTTCAAATCAAGGAAAAGTTCGGCGGCAGCGTTACGGCAATCACGATGGGCCCGCCGGCCGCAAGCGAAGTCCTGCGGGACTCGCTCTATCGCGGCGTGGACGATGCGATTTTGATTACCGACAGGCGCTGTGCGGCAAGCGATACCTTAGCCACAAGCTATATTTTAAGCTGCGCCGTTAAGAAACTCGATTATGACATTGTCCTTTGCGGCAGGCAGGCGATCGACGGTGACACAGCTCAGGTAGGTCCGCAGTTGGCTGAAAAGTTAGGCATCACTCAAATCACCTATGTCGAAGAACTCATTGAGCTTGAAGATAAGACTATTACCGCACGCCGCAACATCGGCAACGGCTGGCAGGAAGTCAAAGCCGAACTGCCCATCCTGCTGACCGTTATCGGCGAGGCGAACGAGCCAAGGGCCACGGCTGCAAAGAGACTTATGAAGTACAAAAAAGCCCGCACGCAGTTAGAAGTCGCCGAGGCCTTAGCCGAGGCGAACCGGCAAGCTACTGAGGCCGAGGTAAAAAAGCTCGCTGATTTGGCTGATAGCGAGTGCCGGGCGCTTGAAGAAAAAGGGTTGCTTATAAAACTATGGGATCTGGATTTATTAAAGCCCGATTTTAACTGGTGCGGCCGGGACGGCTCACCCACAAAGGTACACCGCATCCAAAGCGTCGTGCTTGAAGCCAAAGAAAGCAAAGAAGTTGAGCCGACAGCAGACGGAGTCAGCGAGATGATTCACGAACTGATCGAAGGGCATACGATAGGATAAAAACGATTAGAAGGACCGGTGGGCTAAAGCCCACCATCAAACGGTTTAATAAAGGACCGGGGCATGATTGAAGTTAATACTGCCGGTGAAGTTTGGGTCTTTGCCGAGCAGCATGCAGGCAAACTCGAAGATGCACCGATTGAGCTTTTGAGTAAGGGCAGGGAACTCGCCGACAAGCTCGGCGTAAAGTTGGCTGCGCTGCTTTTAGGTGAAAACTGCAAGGCACCGGCCGACAAATTGGCTTATTACGGCGCCGACAAGATTTACCTGGCTCAACACCGGCTGCTTGAGCGTTACCAGACGAACTCCTATGCCAGGGTTATTTACGATTTGATTCATAAATACGAGCCGCAGATTGTGCTCTATGGTGCAACTGCCTGCGGGCGTGACCTGGCCCCGCGTATCGCCAGCGCCGCAAAGGCGGGCCTTACAGCCGACTGCACGGACCTGCGAATCGGCGACCACAAAATCGGCAAGACCAACACAGTTCACAAGAATCTGCTCTTCCAGATTCGCCCGGCCTTCGGCGGCAACATTATCGCCACAATCATAAATTATGACCGCTGGCCCCAGATGGCAACTGTCCGTGAAGGCGTAATGCCGATGCCGGAGCCCAATACCAAAAGAAAGGCCGAAATTGTTACCGAATCCGTCCACATCTCGGGCGATGACCTGCCACTTGAGATTCTCAAAGAGCACATGCAGGAAAGAAAGGTTGACCTGAAGGGCTCAAGGATAATTGTCGCCGGCGGTGCGGGCGTAGGAAGCAAGGCCAACTTCAAGTTCATCTGGGACCTTGCCCATAGTCTCGGCGCCGCTCCCGGTGCAACAAGGGCCGCCGTAGATTTGGGATTTATCGACCATGACCACCAGGTCGGCCAGACCGGCACCACCGTAAGGCCCAGCCTGTATATCGCAGTCGGCATAAGTGGTGCGATACAACACCAGGCAGGTATGAGCGAGAGCAAAAAGATTGTCGCTATCAACAACGACCCGAATGCACCCATTTTCAGCATCGCTCATTACAAAATAGTCGGCGACCTCAACGCGGTCGTCCCTATGATGATAAAGGCAATCAAGGGGAAAGGATGAGATACCCGATACTCGATACTTGATGCTCGATGCTCGATGCTTGTAGGAAAAAACCTGTGGCATATAAGAGTTACAGAGATTTAGACATTTATAATAAGGCCCATAAGTTGGCTGTAGAGATTCATGAAATGAGTTTAAAACTGCCTAAGTTTGAGTTATACGAAGAGGGAAGCCAGATAAGAAAGTCGAGCAAATCAGTTGAAAACAACATAGTTGAAGGCTTTGGTAGGCGCAGATATGAGCAAGAGTTCATCAAATATCTTACGTATTCGTTAGCATCCTGCGATGAGACTCGTAACCATTTGAATACCCTGTATGAGACCAAGTCTCTGAGAGACGCCAACAAGTATGAGTATTTTTGCGAAGAATATGACCACCTTGGTAAAATGATGACCAACTTCATTAAGTCGGTAGAGAGTGGTCATAAAACGAGAATCTAGTATCCGGAATCGAGAATCAAGAATGGCCAATTTTTATAGGGATAACGACGATATTCAGTTCCTGTTCAGGCATATAGACCTTGCCGGCCTTGCCGATTATATGGAAGAGGGCTTTCGTTTTGCGAACGAGTTCGACTATGCTCCGTCCACAGCCGAAGAAGCTGTGCAAAATTACGACCTTGTGCTCGATTCATTAGGCCAATTGAGCGCCGACTTCATCGCCCCTCGCAGCGAGGATATAGATAGAGAAGGTAACACTCTCAACCCCGACGGCACCGTAACTTACGCCAAAGGTATCGCAGAATCCTTAGACGCCTTAGGCAAGGCCGATGTAATGGGCTTTATCCTCCCGCACAGGTTCGGCGGCCTCAACTTCCCCAATCTGGTTTACTCAATGGCTATCGAAATCGTCTCCCGCGCCGACGCCTCACTGATGAACATCTTCGGCCTGCAGGGAATCGCAGAAACCATCGACGCCTTCGCTTCTGAAGATATAAAGCAAAAGTATCTCCACGACTTCTCCATCGGCAAAGTCACCGGCGCCATGGTACTCACAGAACCCGACGCCGGCTCCGACCTGCAGTCCTGCAAGCTCCGCGCTTATCAGGCCCAAGACGGCAACTGGTATCTGAGCGGTGTAAAACGCTTTATCACCAACGGCTGCGGCGAAGTACTCCTGGTGCTTGCCCGCAGCGAGCAGGACAGGACCGGCGGCCTCGGCCTCAGCCTCTTCGTCTGCGACAGAGGGCCGACCGTCAAGGTGCGAAGGCTCGAAGACAAATTAGGCATCCACGGCTCGCCCACCTGCGAACTGTTCTTTGACAACACGCCCTGCGAACTCATCGGCGAAAGACAACGCGGGCTCGTTACCTACGTCATGGCCCTGATGAACGGTGCGAGAATCGGTATCGCCGCGCAGTCCATGGGCATCGCAGAAGCGGCCTACCGCGTCGGGCGCAACTACGCCGCAAGCAGAATCCAGTTTGGCGGCCCTATCGAGAAGCTGCCCGCCGTCCGCGACATGCTCATCAACATGAAGGTGGCCATCGAAGCCGGCCGGGCACTGCTCTATGAGACCAGCCGGGTAGTCGATACGGAAATCAGTCTCGAAAAGGCCCTTGCCAATCCCCCTGCCGATAAGGCCGCTGCAAAAGAAATTAAGAAGCAACACCGCAAGATCAAAAGACTCGCCGCAATGTTGACGCCGATGAGCAAATATTATTGCTCCGAGATGAGCAACACCGTCGCCTACGATTCCATCCAGGTCCTCGGCGGCAGCGGCTACATGCGCGACTATCCCTGTGAACGCTATGCCCGCGACGCCAGAATAACAACTATCTACGAAGGCACAAGCCAGTTGCAGGTCGTCGCCGCAGTCCGCGGCGTCTCCGGAGGCACGTATGAAAAGTACCTCGCCGGCCTCGCTCGCGCCGAGTACGACGCCTCCCTCAAAGACCTGCTCGATGTCCTGGCCGAAGGCACAGAGCACCTTAACAAATCAGTCGCCTTTGTAAAAGATGCGGGAGTCGAATACATGGACCTCTACGGCCGGCCCATCGTCGATATGGCAATCGATTTGATAATCGGTTATTTGTTCTGCGACCAGGCAAGCACAAAGCTCGATATGCAGGTATCTGTTGCAAATGCGGATTCTAACGGCGAGCCGCAGACTATCAGCATGAAGGCCCGAAAGGCCGGGCTTGCCCGCCGCTATATAACAAAGAACGCCCCTAAACTCGCCGCCCTTGCCGAGGCAGTCTGCACCGGCGACAAATCCACCTTTACCGAATATGACTCGCTCATCGGCCCGGTCCCACAGGAACTATAACGAAACCCCAAAAACCTTGTTCGCAGTACAACGGCCTCGGCTAATTGGTTAATTAGCCAAAACCCCGCGTAAAACGCGGGGCTAAATATTATCTGTTGCTTTGGGCAACAAATACTAATTATCCTTTCCCAACAACAGTTCAATGGTTTCACGGCCTGGCCCTCAAAAGGCCTCCCGGCCCAGTTCGTTGATAGTCCTGTTTTTTCAACGGTGTCTTTATCTTATCGGACGCTTATTCCATTATGGAGCGAGAAAAGACTTGACAAATATGCCTGTATATGTTACCATAAAAGCCTATTATTCTCATTAGGGGTAAAGTTCGAGTGGTGCCGGGGCGTAGATGCCGGCCGGTGTATTCTAAAATGGGGGTGATTAAACAATATTTGCCGATTTAGATTTCGGCGGGAGGTTATGTTATGAATTTTGTGAGAAAGTCCTGTAGAAGAAATGTTAGACACCTCGTCGCGCACTTTTTGATATGCTGTCTGATTTTCAACGTGCCGCTCTCAGTCGTCTTGGCTGACGTGGTCCTGACGGACGTTGTAAACGGCAATATCACCGTCAATTCCGGCGGCAACACGACCAACATGACCGCTTCGGACGGCGCAATCGGGCGGTTCAGCGATTTTGATATCGCCTCAACTCAATCGGTTTTCTGCGCCCAGCCCAGTGCTGACGCCAGATCGCTATTTAATGTGTTCAGTATCGACGGCACACAAATCTATGGCAGGTTTGAGGCGACGGGTAGTATTTACCTTCATGACGCAGCAGGTATCCTGATTGGTCCCGGCGCCGTGATAAACATGACCCAACTGGTGGCCACCAGTCTCGGTCTGTCACACGAAGATTTCCTGAACGGGCGCGATATATTTGCCGGGGGCAATGCGGCGGTGATAAACCAAGGTAACATTTCTGCAGAGAAAGTTGCGCTTATCGGCAAAAAGGTCCTTAACACCGGTACTATAACCAGCCCGAACGGGTATGTTGTGATGGCGGCAGGAGACAAGGTTATTCTGGGCCAGCCGGGCAGCAACGTTATTGTCGAGTTAGCTTCGGTTGATGTTCCAAAGGCGGCGGATGGCGCACTTGCGGATATGGCTGACGTCGCTAACGAAGGCACAATCGATGCGCAGGACGGAGTGATAGTTCTCGCCGCCGGCGATGTATTTTCCAAGGCGCTGAATCTGGGTACTCTGGCCGCCACCGGCGGCAGTGTCACGGCCAAAGCCGCACGCGTGGGTCAGTTCGGCACTATCAACACCGACGGCATCGAAGGGGACGGTGGTAGTGTTAATCTGACCGCTACCGAAGTGGTTGTCTTGGGCAGCGAAAGCGTCACCACGGCAAACGGCGGGACTAACGGCGACGGCGGTGAGGTGATTGTATATTCACCGGATACGGCATTGTTCCGGTCGGGTGCACGAATCGAAGTGAAGGGTGGAAGCGAATCGGGTGACGGCGGTTTTGTAGAAGTTTCGGGTAAGAAGCACGTTGAAGTCAACGGCACTGTTGACAGGACGGCAGTCAACGGCGAAAGCGGCATGTTACTTATCGACCCGACTAATATCGTCATCACAGACAATGATGTTGATGACCCCATCTGGACGAACCATGACTTTGCTCCCACAACTGCCGGCAGTGAAATAGATATTGACACTCTGGAGGACCATCTGGACCTTGGAGATACAACTATAAGCACAACTTCAGGTTTATCCGAGGCGGGAAATGTTACTTTCGCAGCACTCAGAAACCTGAAAGATGGGATCACGGGGGGAAGCGGAAATTCATTGACCATCAATGCCGAAGGCGACATCAACTTGAAAAGGCGCAGCGGAATCTATTTTACCGGTGGAGGAGGCGTTGAACTTAATTCCGACGGAATTATCAATCTCAATGCCGATATCACGGCTGATGATGTGGCACTGAACGGCGAAGTAGAAGCTTTCGGACGCTCTAACCGGACACTGGACGCCGGAGCAGGAACACTGACGGTCACCGGAGATATTACAAAAAGCGGCGCCGGTAAGCTCATACTTGCCGGTGAGGATGGAATAAACCTCGCCGGTGATGTGACAGGCGACGGCGGCAACCATGTAGTATTCGAAAATGTGGTTTATGCAACCGGCAGCGGCGATCAGAAATTCGATGCCGAGACGGGGACATTAACAGCTAAAGGAGATATCAACAAGAACACCACAGGAAACCTTACACTCGCCGGTGCAACCATTGCTCTTGAGGGTAATGTGGACGTTGATAACAACCTCGATTTGAACGGTCCCGTTACTGTAGCCGACGATAAGGCCCTTATTGCCGGCGGCGATTTGCACGCAACGGCAACAACGAGCGGCCTTGGAGATTTGAATGTTGAAGCCGACAATATTACTATGGACGACAACGTGTCCGCCGCCGGTAACCTGATACTGAATGCCGCGGATGATATTATGGTTGACGGCACTGTCACAACCACAAACGGTGGGGATATCGAGATTCATTCGTCCGACGATACGACAGTTGTGACCGGCGACATCACTTCCGATGATGATATTCTTCTGGATAACACGACGGTTGCAGGTGGTAACATTGTAGCCCAAAACAACCTAACCCTTAATGGTGAACTCACCCTTAATAGTTCTTCTGTAATGCCCCAGGACGTAAAGGCAGTTGCAGGAACACTTCTAGCCCAAGAAGATATAACCAGAACCACACAAGGCACCATCAGGTTGTATGGTGGAAGTGGCATCGACCTTAACGGTACGGTGGATTCTCAGCAAGGCAGCTTGACGATAGGCATCCCGTCACTTAGCTCCGAATTCACGGCAGCAGGTGATTTGAAAGCAAGTGACAATATACAAATGTGGCAGGATGGTGTGTTCGATGGTCAAGGCAACCAGGAAGTGCACGCGGAGGACGGCAGCGTTTTGGCTTTCAAAACGCTGACCAAGACAACCGATGGCGACCTTACAATCAAAGTAGGCGATGGTGAAGGTTCCGGCATCCGGACAATAGAACTCCAGGACGACGTTGAAGTCAGCAATGGCAGTCTAATTATAGGCGGAGCTGAAGAAATCGCCGCAGGACATGGCGACCCGGACATGGCCAAGCTCTACTCTGAGGGTGATTTGATTGCAAGTGAGAATGTCAGTTTGTTTGCCGATACCGAGTTTTATGGCGGCTTTAGCACCCGCGAGGGTATGGACCAGTTGGTCGAGGCCACAAACGGAACGGTTACTACGCACGGCTGGCTGCGGAAAACAACTCCGGGTGATTTGACGTTGCGCGGGGGTTCCGAAGATTTAGCTGTTGACCTTAACTATGCCGGTCCCGAAAACGGTGTAAGTACCTGCTGCGGTAATATAATTATCGAAGGCAATGGTGACATACAAATCGGTGTTGACCTTATAACAACACTTCGGTCGTCTTGTGGTGGTGGCATTGATAAGATACCAAATGGACCCTTTGAGCTGCTTGAGCCCGGCGGTGTGTCGATTATTTCAGAAAACGGCAAGATATACACAAGAGGCAGCGATAACGGCAGGCTTCCTGATAAGGGCGTGCTTGGTGATGGTGATACGCTTAACGTTACCATAGAGGGCTATTCCAACCACGCAACAGGCGCCGGAGTTGACCTGCCTTATGGCGAGGGTAAGGCGGCAATAGTGCTTATGAGCAAAGAAGACTTGAAGCTCGGTGAGGGCAGCTTCCTGAGGGCCAGAGGATTGTATTACGGCATAAAAGATTCCGGAATTAAGGTCGACGACCGAGCGGCAATTGATTTCCTCGATGTCCCGGCCAATATCGGCGGACATAACAGGAAACAAGGTGAAGCTATTGATGTGGCGATTTATGCAGCCAGTACCGAAGGTAACGTAGAAGCCAACGGTGGTATGACAGTGGAATTTGCCTTCCCCAAAGCCCAATTACCCCAGTTGCCAACCGGTGCGACAGTAGTCTTGGATGCCAAAAACACTGTCAGTTTTCCGCCTGCACCTGAAGGACTTAGGACTTTTGGTAGCGGAACGGGAACGTTCAGCCTGGAGGTGTGCTCCAGGATAACAGAATGGCTAAATGATGCGGTTGCCAATGCGACTTTGCCTTATGCCGGTAACCCTGTGTTTATGAGCACATTCCTTGGTAGTGTCTATGATTACGTTCTTCGCGGCGCAGGTCTTGACAATACAGCCATCGAAGACGGCCGGGCCTGGGTGCTTGAAAATCCACCGTCAGAGCCGGCGCATCTGGATGCGATGGCTTACTTTGAAGAAAGGCCTCCGTTTGAACTCGAAGATGAATGCCCACCTTTGATCGCCTGGGCGTCCGAGGAGCTTGGACTTGAAGATGGGATTCAGACCTATCTGTCAGGCGCGTACGTTTATACCACGGACCTGCAGCCGTGCGAGATGTGTGCAAGACTCCGTGATGCGGCCACAATTCTGGCCGATGAGGGTGGCAATCAGATTGCAGCACTTGGCGTGGTAATCAATGAGTTTGTCGCACCGCCGGCGCCAATCTCAACCGAACAAATGGCCTCGATCGGTCAGGCATTAGCTCTTCACAGCGATGACGGGACCTATTATGCCGCAGCCGGACAATGGCTGGACGCCCTCGTAGAGTATATCGGTATCCTCAATTCCGAGATAGGCTGGTCAACGGCTGACTCCGTAGCATTCGCTACGAACAAGTACGTAGCGCCGGCGACAGTTGACGTTGATGCAACTGTCGTGGCATACATTGAAGCACGGCTGTCAGCGTTAGGCGGCTAATAAAAAGTTGAGTGAGATTTGATTTGTATTTGAAAAGGGTGCCTCTTTCGAGGGGCACCCTTATTGTTTTTTGCACAATTGTATCGGCGTCGTGGTATTTCATTCAACAAGTCTGGCGACAAGTTCGTAAGCAGCCCGGCTGCTCTGACGTATTTGCTGCGCGCGGCGCACCAACTGGTCTGCCTTCGCCACGTCCCCGCTCTCTCGGTGCACTTGCGACATTGTTTCCAGTACATCAGCCACGTTTGGATGGCGGTCATCAAAGATACTCTCAAGCGTGTTTAACGCCCTGGCACACAGTTTTTCAGCCTCCAAATATTTGCCCTGGTGCACGTACAGCTTTGCCATATTGTTAAGGGCCATTGCGGTATGGTCGTTATCCGGACCCAGCGAGCCGGTCAACACTTCAACGGCCCGCGGGCAAACATTCTGTGCTTCGGCATACCTGCCCTGAGCCAGATACAATCCGCCAAGAGCAGCCAGGACCTTACCTGTGAGCGGATGTCGGGCGCCCCGCTTATCCCGGACGGCAGTCATCGCTTTTCGAAGGACCGTCTCTGCTTCGGGGTAATCGGCGCCGGCCAGGTAAATCCGGGCCATTGTCAGCCACGTTGGCGCTATGGCATGATGATTGGGGCCGTAAACTTCCTGTTGCGTTTTCAACGCGCGATCAATCAGCGTTTGCGCTTCGGCAAATCTTTCCTGAAGCACATACAACTCGGCCATGTGTCCGAGCACGCCCGCCGTGTAGAGGTGGTTCGGCCCATAGCTTTTATTAATCAGGTCCATGGCCCTGGAATAATAAGTCTCAGCTTCGGCGAATTTACCCTGTGCGGTCAGCAGTCCGGCGACATCGACCTGGAATCCAGCTATAAGATGATCATCGGGTTTGTGGTTTGCCAGCATGATGGCCATCGCCCGGTCCAGTACGGGCGCAGCGAGGCGATATTTACCGCGGGCCTGATAGACCGAAGCCAAAATCCTCAACGTGTACGCTACATACGGATGGTCCCGGCCGTAGGCCTTTTCCTGCAGTTCGAGACCCTCGATGCACATCTTCTCGGCCTCAGCCAGCCTGGCCTGGTCCCTGTACAGCCATGCCAGGTCAATCAGACACAGACTAAGCCGGGCGTCGGAAACATTGCCTGACCGGGCCAAGGCAACCGCCTGCTCGGCGAGGGGCTGAGCTTTTGCGTATTCGCCGACAGCCATATATACCCGCGCCATCGACCGCAGCGCGTTGGCCGAGTGAGCCGTTTTGGATAAAGCCGACTGCCCCTCGACTGTAGCGGGGCGAATCAGGGCAAAACCGCATATTAGAACAAAAACGAAACGGCTTATATGCCGTTGTTTCAGTGGTAACGCTGTCTGTGCCATTGTAAAATTCCCCGCAAGTTTCAAAATAGAGGGTTTTCTTTCACCTCATTAACGGTCTCAGATATGTTTCGTAAAATATCGGCCCCCGCTTAACCAACCTGATGGTGTCCTATTTGCGGTGGTTCAAGGAATGCATTTATTTGGCCTGGCTCGCGGATTCGGCCACGTGCAGGAACAAGAGGAAAATATGTGGAAGGATTATCGGGTGCAATTTCCGGCTGGTCTTGTTGTCATGTTTATGAGATGGGTTCTTGCAGATTACGGCAGCGGCGCCGACTGCAAAGATGTGGGTTTAGTGATGAACGATGGGAGAATGGTAAGAAAAGATTGTAGCAGGTTTATCCGCGGGAATAGCGTTTGGACAGGGCTACGACGAACAGGGCCATCAGGCACGCGCCGCTTACGGCTTCAGCCATCGCAATACACCTGGTCAACTGATGGTGATAGGCCGGATACATATCACCAAAGCCAAGGGTGGTGAAGGTTATTGTACTGAAGTACAAGCCGTCCATAAAGGACCATCCGGTTGGGACAGGATCGGCCCGATACGAAAGCTCGGCATACGGCGAACTGTAAAACATCCCGCAGACCAGGATAATCAGCATACTCGCCACAAGCACCCTTACCGGCCTTTCGCCATAACCGAAAAGCCATCTGCCGAGAATCAGTTCCGGCAGTAATCTGGTGCCCAGAATTGTTTTGGTGATTTTTTGGAGCGGCGAAAGCCTGTCGTAGTTCGGCCCGCGAAACTTGCGCCAAAAATGCGCACATCGCTCATTATAAAAACTTTCACCGGCAAGTTGATAATACCCCGCTTCCTGCGAAGCCTGTTTGATAAAACGCCAGAACGTCTCGTCGTCTCCGTATCGACGCCTGGCAAACCAGACGGATTCATAAACGGGGACCGATTTACTCTCTGAATATACACCGGCAAAATCGGTTCTGCCCTCGAATTTTACATTGGTAAAATTACCGCCTCTGCTGAAGCAGGTATTGGTAAACCCGGCTTCGGAGCGAAAGACGGTATCGTTAAACAACGCGTAACCCTTGAACGCCACCGTTCGATACTTTGCCCCGGCGCAGAAGATTGCGCTTCGAAAGGCCGCGATTCGATTGAATGTGCACCCGTCAAACCCGACGAGGGAGCAGAATAACGTTTTACTAAAGCGCGTTTGTCCGCAAAAGACGGATGAGTTAAAGACTACATCGGCCTTGAAGATCACCTCCAGTTGGTCCGGCCTGTCCCACGGCGGTGCAAAAAGAACATTGTCCTCAAATGTACAGGAGTCAAACGTAATCGGCTCCGGCAAGGTCAGTGTCATTTTCTCATCGGCGACGCTGACATCCAGATTCGAACTGTCAAAACTTTCATCCTTGACAAGCAACCTGTTTACATCAAGTTGGCCGGTGATTGTGCATCCGTGGAGCTTGACTTCCTGGCCGCTTGCAATTGCCTGGAGAATTTCGCTTGCCGATATGCGCTGGTTTTCCCTTTGAAATGTCATTTGCCTATTCCGTGCAGAATCAATCCGCCTGGTTCTGTAACAGTTCGATAATATCCTCCTTTGAGGGCAGGGCATCCAACGAGCCAAATCTGGCGCAGGCCAAAGCACCGGCGGCGGCGGCAAATCTGACGGCATCTTTGGGTTTGTCACCGGCGCCACAGGAAGCGGCCAGCGCCCCTGCAAAGGCATCGGCGGAACCATTCTGGTCAACGATATCGAGTTCGAAGCCGCCAATGTGGCAGGTGCCCTGTCTATCCACAACAAACGTGCCGCGGGCGCCTGTGTTTATTACCACACATTCGATTCCTTCAGCCACCAGTTCCGACCCTATCAGTTTAAGCCTATGAACGGTCCCTGCGCCAAGCTCGGCGCCGCCGGCCGATTTTCCGAAATCAGGAATCAATATGTTGACCGAATAATACTCCATCGGCCAGTTGCTTTCGTGTGGCTTGTCCCCATTCTTAATCGTCAGTGGTGTCTCAAGTATGACCCTGGTTTTGTATAAGTTAGCTGTTGTGATAGCTGTCGTGACTACCTCGCGGGGAACGTCGGCGTGAATCAGGCACACATCCGCAGAGCCGATGAGCTGTTCTGCAGCGGCACAGGCAACCTCGTCGCTCCTTAACGCGCGGTTGGCCCCGGCACAAATACAACTGCTGTTCTCACCTATGGAATCCACCATGGTAACGATGATACCGGTACTCTTTGCCTGGGCAGTGTAAATGAAATCGGTGTTGACGCCGTAGTTGATGAGATTTTCCCTGACCATTTGGCCAAAGAGGTCATCTCCGACCTTGCTGAGAAGATATGTCTCACAGCCGCAAAGGGCCGCCTCTACGACCCGGTTCGGCCCCGGACCGGTTGGTGTGCATGAAAGGCCCGAACCTTCCACGGTTTGGCCCGGCTGCGGAACCTCGCTGCACTTTATAGACATGTCCACATAAGTCGGACCAATCACAACAACTTTCGGAATCCTTCCAGGCATTTTCCTGTCCCTGTTATTGCCGCGCCTGCGTTCCTAACATACGTAGTATAATGCATATTCTGTATAGTGCAAAACTTTTTTCACCGAATTGAAGGATATAATCAAAGTGTGGTCCCAATTTTCCACAAGACCAATAAGGCAATTGTCGAGACGATAAGGCGGGAATTGGGCTCGTGAGCCTCAAATCTTTCCCTGGCGAGACCGTTTGCTGCGTATGAGTGCTCGCGTTGGAGCGTGTTGCTTCGATTTTTTAGAAATCGGTAAAATTATCCTTGACCTCAAGTCAAGTTTTTGCGATAGTATATAATGCTTAAGAACAAACTAAAGCGCTTGGAAAAGGATGCACGGCCGCATGGCTGTGAAGAAATAAAGGGTGCAGAAAACCTCTACCACCTTTGGTCCGGTGACTACCGAATCGTTTATCAAGTGTTTGACGACAAAATCTTGATTATTGTTGTGCGTATCGGTCATCGCAGTTATGTTTATAAACGTCTTACCACATAATTTGGCCTCACGAAAATTTTGTCAAAGACCCCGGAAAATAACGAACTGAACTCTTGCAATAAGTTTGACTGCTGGGACCGTTTTTGTCAATATCTTGATATTGGGCGGTCATGGAACGATTTTGATACGGTCAGGAATATGAACGACACCAACGTGCTTTTGCACGCATATTACGAGGTCCTGCACGACAGGCTCCAGGCCAACAGGGGTGCCCTCATAGCTAAAGCTGCAAAGCTGCTGTCGACGGAGATTGCAAAACGCGACCTTGGCAGCTTCGATGAAGAAAAGTTTGATGCATACCGGGATGCATGCGTGGCATTTATAGATGAACGGATAGAAACGTATAACCCAATCGGGGTTCAATACACCTTCGACCGTCCTACCGCACGCGAAGCACTTGAACTGGAGCTGCAGCTTAACTGGTACGACAGCCGGGCCGAATTTGAGGCATTGGTCGAAGCGGCCCGCAGCAAACTGCAAACACCGCGGGCGGACGAGAGGATACGAGAACCGGCAGATGAACTGATCAGGCAGGTCGGAGCCTATCCGAATAATACCATTATTTCGGCCTTCGAGGCTGAGCCCGCTTTGACAAAGCTGCCGGACTACGTGGTGGCCCGGGCAATCGAAGAAATCATCAGGTAAGGATCAGTACATCAACCGGCTAATAGCCTGTGGCGTTGCACATCTGAACAGAATTCCGGCTAAGAACACAATCAAACGGTCAGAAGGCCGGTGCCAATTTCCAGCTTATTTGATCCTGTCCATACGAATTCGCAGACCCCGGTCTAATGGAACTTTCTCGCCTTCCTTGGGCCTTATAGAGCCGCCGTCATCGACGCGATTAGTGCCTGTGCTGTATACCATATAACTTTCTTCATCGTGGCTGTAGAGGAGCTGCCCGCCGGTAAACGGGTCCAGCGGAACCGATTCGATATAGGTCGGTGCGAGGTCGCCAAGAGTCGCGGGCAATTCGCCCTCGCCATGGCTGGCGCGATAACGCTCAATTACAACAGCAAGCCTGGTACAGCGCACCGCGACAAAGACTTCGGCCGTCAGACGCGTAAGCATAGCCGCGCTTGATGCCAGCTTGTCGGGTTTTTTAGTGGCCTCGGGGACCTTGATTTCATCCAACGGTTCCGGCCAGGACCGGCGAGAAGCAGCTATTATCTGGGCCATATCGCAAAAATAGCGGCATGCTTTTTGCCGCAGCCGCAACCGGCCCATGAAAGAGCCGGGCAACCGTATCCGTTCCGGGATATCAAGGACTTGTTCCTGAAGAAGCCGCGAAGCAACATTTTCAGGTATTAGATTCCTTCCAATCTCGGTCTGATAGACTCGTTCCGCCAAAAACACCCTTTCCAGAGCATTCGTCGGAACCACCTCCAACAGAGCCTCTTCGAGCTTTGTCAGCAATTCATCCGAGGCACTGCCCCGTTCCAACAACAGCCGAACATCTTCACATACCAAGCCTACAAATTGTGCTTTGATTGTGTGCATCACCATAGTGGGGTGGGAATCGAAGATGCGTATCAGTTTCAGCAAGCTGACAGCTGAATTTGCTGCAGCGTCGTCCCGGCCCTGCAATATCAGGTCCATTGTTCGCAAGGACATTAAAAGCACAACGGTATTCGCACGCTGTATATGGGTTCCGGCTGCTTGTATGCCCTCTCTAATGCCGATATCAAAACGGGCAAGAGGTTCGCTCGCTCCTTTGTCGAGCTTTTCAAATATCGCCTCCACGGCAGCCAGGTTCTGAGAGACAGATTCGCGCAGGTCGGCAGGGAACTGGTTAGCGGGCAAAGCGGTCATGTTCTGGCGATAGAAGCTGTGAACGCGCTTCAGATTTGGCAAACTGGCCGGACCTATGCCTGTCAGTGCCTCATAATAATGGCGAGTTGCATCCTCATCGATGGGGCTTTGGGCGGAGTTTGCCTTTGCCACGTCAGGAAATGTCAGTGGCTCGCCCGCCTCGCTGATTTTGACAATTTCGGCGCCTAATTGCTTTCCCACTACCCAGCTTGCCAGCATCACGCCGGCCAGCAGCACCATTGCCACCACCACCAACCAGAATAGTATCCGGCGCCAATGTGGTAAAAGTGGCCTTTCTCTCACTGTCTCGTCCATAATACCTCCATGCAAATTTGCCAATCACACGTTACCGACCCGAGGGACACAAAACGAGCACCTGCTTATTGTATTGTCCAAGCCCCGATGTGTCAAGCAGTTACCGATAATTTAACATGGCCAGGTCAAAAACCATTATACCCCTGCCTACACCGGCAGGGTCGCCTTTTCTGGCGAATTGAAACGCCATATATCTACCGTCGTCACTTATTACCGGGTTCGTGGCTTTGTACCCAGGATATTCAGCGAAAAACGTCAGCCTTTCGGTCCTGCCTTGCCCGTCCAAACGCAGCTTGTAGATATCGATATAATCCGTGCCTTTACGACTGTGTTTGTCACACTCGACCGTAGTGTATTTGCCGTCGGGAAAAATTCCTTCCGGCTCATCATATTGCTCGGGCGCCAGCGAGTAGTTGACCACCCTGCCCGTTTCAATATCTACTCCCATAACCTCCGATCCTTGATAGCCATACGCGCTGAAGATGATCTCTTTTTCATCCGGCGGACGAAAGTTCTGCGTCTCAAGGTCGCAGTCAAACGGTAAATCACGAACGTCCAAAATCTTTTTCTTGTGGACCAGATTCGGTACGCCGTCTTCGTAAACAATGTCGCCCGTATAGAACGCCCCGCCCTGTGTCCACGCTATGGTCATGCGTCTGCGTGATACGGCAGGCCCCTCCGAACAATGCTCACCCAAGACCGTCGCTGGGCTGGAAAGGTCCTTCTTTAACACCCACAATTCGGCGTTTTCTTCATCCCTGCTTGGCCACGGGTCCGTCGCGTCGAACTTGCGTGCCCCTGAAAGCAAAATATCACCATTACTCAGGTAAAGCGCCCGCGTATAACCTTCGTGAAAGTAGCGGTGCGTCATCGGCCGAATGATACCCGTCTCTAAGTCAAGCTCATACACATCCCCGAAGGTCTTTTCGACAAACAGTATTCTCCTGCCATCGTGCGACCAGTCCGCCCGCTGGCCGAAATGCGTTACCTGCCTTATATACACCGGCAGTTCGTCCAACGGTGAAATACCTTTGGCGCTTGTGGGCGCCCACAACGAACCAGCCTGACATCCCCCAAGAACCAACCCCACAATGGCCAATAACAGAAACTCGCATCTTTTTTGCCACATGTTCTTCTCCTGACAATCAACAAAATACTATTCCCCGAACACTAACGGCCATACAGCTTTTCGATGGCCATTTTGGCCATTTCGTTATGGTCAAATGCCAGTTCCGGTAACCGGTCTATGCCAAACCATGCCGCCTCGGCCGCGTCATCGCCCGCCTTTACTGTCGCTTTGTCCGGTTCCACAGTGCCTACAAACGCTATGCTTATCACTCGCCCGCGCGGGTCTCTGCCGCAGGTGCCGAATGTGTGCATCTGCTTCAACCGGACGCCGACAACGCCCGTCTCCTCCGCCAATTCCCGAGCTGCGCCATCCGCCAACTCCTCATCTATCTCCAGAAAGCCCCCCGGAAACACCCAACTGTCCTTGAAAGGCTCTTTGGCGCGCTTTATCAGCAGCACCTTCGTTTTGTCTTGGCCCTTCAAGAATACCACCGCATCGACCGTCACCATCGGCCGAGGCCACTCGTACACATATCTGCCCTTTTCGGCCATAAGACACTCCCTGTTAGAGGAATTTACGACACACAACTCATCCGGCCTTACCAGGCCCAAACGCTGGGCGTAAATGGTAACCGATAAATGGTGATTGGTAAATGGTGATTGGTGATGAGTGAATCGAAAATTGTCATTCTGAATCCCGATGTATCCCCGAGGTATCGGGACACGCGGGTTGAAGAATCTGGGGCGTACTAAGGATTGAGATTCTTTCCCGGCGCGCCGGGACTCAGCATGACAATAATCAGCGGTGGTGGCCGATTGCTGCGACCAGCCTTTTGGCGTATAATACCACCCCAATGGCAACCAAATGTGAAAACCAGCACGCGCAATCGGCCGGCCTTGAAACCGCGCCTCTGAAACCGGCCCCCGGCTGGAGCGGCTGGGTGGCACTGTCGGATTCATCCGGTAACTGCTTCACTATTGAAGATTGGGCCCGCTGTCTGGCAGACCCAATTTCGTTATGCAGCAGCAGCGGCGAAACCATAAAGGCCGATGCCGGGGTCATCGTGTCAGTGAAAAAACTTAAGATTTGCGACAAAACACTCGCCGTCGTTGTCAAATCCCAACAGCGCGGGCCAGGCTTCAGGAACCTTCTGCGCTCGCTTTTGCCGGCAAGAGCAATCCGTAATTTTCGAACCGCCCTGAGACTATACCACAGCAATGTGCCTGTAGCGCGTCCACTGGCCGCACTTCGGCAAAAAAACGGCCCATTTACCACCCGAAGCATTTACATCACCGAATATATCCAGAGCTCCGGTGATCTACATGCCTTCCTTCGCGACAACCTTACACTGGACAACCGGCCCAAGTTGGCCCTGAAAAAGCAGTTATGCTCCCAGATTGCTCGAATTTTTGCCTCTCTGCACAACGCTTCTTTATGGCACCGTGACGCAAAGGCAAACAATTTTCTCATCTACCAGCGGGCCAACGGCCAATACAAAGTTATGCTCGTTGATATGGACGGCATAAAACGTTACGGCCTCAGGGGTCGCAGTCTGAGGTTTCGCGGCCTTGCCAAACTCGCGGCCACACTGCTATGGCACCGGTCGATCAACACGACCGATTATCTGCGGACTTTCACGATGTATAGTAACCTCACCGGTCTCGACTATTCCAAACGCCGCCGGGTCTTTCGGAGTCTGGCCCGCCGGGCGGTTGCCATAAGACTACTGACGCTGGCAAAGTCCGCAATGGAAGGTGCAAGATCAAAAGAATCAACAGCAAATACGGGGCAAACGATAAAACGCATTTTGATAATCAAGCCCTCCGCACTTGGCGACATTGTCCTGGCCCTTCCGGCACTTGCATCGCTGCGAGCAAGCTTTCCCGATGCGCGAATCAGCTGGTTCATTCGACCCGAGTACGCCCCACTTCTGGCCGGCGCTAGCGGCATCGACGACGTTTTCCTCTTCGACCGAAAACTCTTGGGTAAATGGTGGTACAATCCGAAGGCATTTGCAGCCTTGGTGCGCCTGATTGGGCGGCTTCGGCGCGCCGAGTTCGACCTCGTGATAGACATGCAGGGCCTGCTGCGGACAGCCCTGTTCGCCTGGCTGGCGCGTTGCAAGAAACGATTCGGGATGAAGCCTTCAAGAGAATTCGCCGCCTTGTTTTACACACACGAAATCGGCCAGGACGCCGACTCCGTCCACCTAATCGACTATTATCAGAAAATCGTTTCTGCCGCCGGCGCATCAGCCAAAGCGTGTGAGTTTAATCTCACACCAACGAGCCGAGCTATAGACAGCGTTGCGCGCCTTCTGACGGAACACGGCGTCAGGTCTGACAGATACGCCGTGTTTGTTCCGGGCTCCGCCCACGTTTCCAAGTGTTGGCCTGTACAAAATTTCGCTGCCCTTGCCGACGAAATCACATCACGGTTTGACCTGTCGATAATCGTGATCGGCACAAGCGCCGAAAAACCCCTCGTCCGCAAGCTCAAATCCGCCTCGAACGTCCAAATCGCTGATTTTGCCGGCTTGACCGATATACCCCAACTGACAGCCTTGCTGAACGGTGCCAAAGTTGTTGTCAGCAATGACACCGGCCCCGGCCACATCGCCGCTGCGCTGGGTGTGCCGGTCGTGATTATCTTTGGCGCAACAAACCCTGCGAGAATCAGTCCGTACCGCAGACCCAACACCGTTGCTGCAGTCGAGCCCGACAAACGAGGCAGCCAGATAAAAAGCTCAGACCCGAGACATGCAATCGAAGCTGTTACAGTTGAACACGTCCTGGAAAAAGTCACATACCAGTTGGAACACTACGCCGCAAATTCGGATAAATAATCGCCTTCACAACAGCTATGAACCCGATGTAATCCTAATCATTGACACAAAAGTCACGTTATTATGGCAAGTCCTTTTTTTATCGCATAGCGGCGGACGCGGGTGATTTCATCGGCGCGGGGATAGCGGTTTATCTGCGGGTGCTGGTTCGCCTTGTAGCAGGGACGGTATTGGGCCATCACGTTGATGGCGGTAGAAGTTGAAATTTCGTCGGCCAGAAAATCTATTATCTCGAAGCTGCCGGCAAGTCGGTTTGGCAGGACGAGGTGTCGCACCAAAAGACCACGCTGGGCCAGCCCATCGACCACCTTTAAGTCGCCGACCTGACGGTGCATCTCTTTTATCGCGGCCTGGTTAACTTGCGGGTAATCGGGGGCATCGCAAAGTTGTTTTGCCACTTCGGAACCGTCGTATTTCATATCGGGCATATAGACATCTATGAAGCCGGCCAATAACTTGAGGGTATCGACCGAATCATATCCGCCGGTGTTATAAACCGTAGGCACTGTCAAGCCTTTGGCTCTGGCCGATTCAATAGCCGCCGCGACGGGGCCGGCCAGATGGGTCGGCGTTACAAAATTGATATTGCTGCAGCCGCGATTTTGCAGGCTCAGCATTGATTCTGTCAACTGCTCAATACTCATCTCGCTGCCGTATCGCAGATGGCTGATATCGAAGTTCTGACAAAACACACAGCCCAGATTACAGCCGGCAAAAAATATGGTGCCGCTGCCACCCGGCCCGACAAGAACCGGCTCCTCACCGAAATGCGGCCCCACCGAGCTTACCCGTGGCATATCGGCTATCCCGCAAAAGCCGGTCTCGCCTTCCGCGCGCAGGACTTTACAATTGCGCGGACAAAGAGTGCATGGGTTCATCTTCCGCCATAATTTGCGAACAGGCTCAGAGAAAGGTTCCAGATTGACGGACGGTTTTGACATCGTAACTTGTTGCTCTGTAGAAATCATTGAGATGTCATTCTGAGTCCCGGCGCGCCGGGAAAGAATCTCAAGCCTTCGTGTGCCAGAGATTCTTCGCTCCATTGTCCCGATGTATCCCCGAGGTATCGGGACACGCGGGACTCAGAATGACATTTTTCGAACCGGCTTCTTACTGCTAACCACTTCGACGCAGCGCCGGCATAAATCATCATATTCGCTGTCGGCCCCCACACTCGGCCAGTAGTTCCAGCAGCGCTGACACTTTTGATGGCTGCTTCTATCCGCTACGACCTTTAACTGGGTACCACTTTGCAGTTTTACCTCGCTCACAATACATAGGGCAGCAAAGGGCTCTGCACCGAAACCACCGACGAGCGAAATCAACTCCTCGTCGCCAGCCGTGATGCTTACAATAGCTTCCTGGTTACTGGCGATTTTCTGGGCCTGCCTTAAGCCTTCCAATTCGCGCAGGACCTCGTCACGAAGGCCCATAATCTTACCCCATTTTGGCTCTTCACTTTGCCAGTCGATTGAGTCGTCAACTTTCGGCATTGCAGCTAAGTGTACGCTTTGGACGTCTTCGGATTTATACTTCATGGCCGCCCAGGCTTCCTCGGCTGTGTGGGCCAATACGGGAGCTAACATTTTAACGAGTGCGTCCAGTATCCGGTGCATTGCCGTCTGGGCACTGCGCCTGGACTTACTGTCAGTTGCGTCGCAGTAGAGCCGGTCTTTCAAAACGTCCATATATATGCTGCTCATCTCGACCGTACAGAAGTTATAGACGAGCGAAAATACCCTGTGAAAGGCAAAGCTCTCGTAAGCAGCGCCGACTTTGCCAATCTGCTTTTGCAACTGCTGCATCGCCCACTTATCGATTTCGAACATATCCGAATAAGCGACCGCCATTGACGCTGGCTCGAAATCATCCGTATTACCTAAAAGATACCGCAGGGTATTTCTTATCTTTCTATACGCATCCTGCAGCCGGCCGATAAGCTCATCGCTGCACCGCACATCCTCCTGATAATTCACGCTCGCCACCCACAGCCGCAGGATATCAGCTCCGTACTTTTGAATCTCGTCGATGGCGTTTACATAATTACCTGCTGATTTTGATTGCTTCATCCCCTTTTCATCGACCGTGAACCCATGTGTAAGTACAGTCTTGAACGGCGATTTGCCTACCGAACCAAGAGCCGGTAGCAACGAAAGCTGAAACCACCCGCGGTGCTGGTCCGAGCCTTCCAGATACAAATCGACGGGTATTGGCCAGCCAGCCTTGGCAACGACGCTGTGCCAGCTACAGCCCGACTCAAACCAGACATCGAATATATTTTCCTCTTTATGCAAATCATCCCAGTTGAAGCCCTCCGGCAGATCGAAATCTTCACCCAGAATTTGGCTCGGTGAATCTGTAAACCAGCTATCAGAACCTTTTTGCCCGACATGCTCGGCTGCCGCCAGTACAACCTTTTTGCCGATAGCCGGGTCGACCGTCAATAGCAAATCCCCCTTGCCGTTTACAAAAGAAGGTATTGCCAATCCCCAACTCCTCTGCCTGCTGATGCACCAGTCCGGCCGAGACTCCAACATACCCTCGATACGCTTTTGGCCCCAGCCCGGCACCCATTGCACGTCGTTTATTGACTCAAGAGCCATCTTGCGCAAAGTTTTGGGCTTCTTCCATCCAGAGCCTGGTTCCCCAAAATCCCTATCCACATCGATAAACCACTGCTCCGTAGCCCGGAAAATGACCGGCATCTTGCTCCGCCAGCAATGCGGATAGCTGTGCAGCATCTCGCTCTCGTTGACCATAAGCCCTGTCTTGTGTAGATGTTCATTTATCTCTTTGCCCACCTCTAAGACATTTTTGCCCCGCAGCCACTCGGGCACTGTGTCATCGTAACAGCCATCGTCCTTGACCGGCGAATAAACCGCTAAGCCCTGCCGTTGACCTGCCATATAGTCCTCGACACCATGACCCGGAGCGATATGTACGATGCCGGTGCCGTCTTCGGTCGTAACAAACTCGGCGCAAATCACCATATAAGCATCTTCGTCGGTTGGATTGGACTCGACAAACGGGTGCACATATCTGAGTCCTTCAAGCTCTTTGCCCTTGACCGGTTCGCTCACAGTGTACTTGCCATCTTCGAGGCCGGCCGCCGTCAGCACGGCTTCGAGCCTATCGGCTACGATGACAGAGGTGAATTTCTCGCCATCTTTTTCATAGCTGACGCTGACATATTCGAGCCGGGGATGAACTGCCAACGCCAGGTTCGCCGCCAACGTCCACGGTGTCGTTGTCCAGATCATAAAACAGGACTTTGCACCAGATGACTTATCAACCAGGCCCAATTCGGCCAGCTTATCAACTGACTCAGCCGCGATGGGGAAATTTACGAAAATGCTTGGGCTGGTTATGTCCTTATACTCCAACTCTGCATCGGCCAAGGCCGTCTGGCACCCAACCGACCAGTGAATGGGCTTAAGCTGTTTATAGACCAGGCCGTTGCCGACTAACTCGGCAAAAATCTCTAAGATACCTTTTTCGTACTGTGGTTTGAGCGTCAGATACGGGTTCTTAAAATCCCCGAAAATGCCCAACGACTGAAACTGCTTTGATTGCAGCTTAACATACCTGCTCGCGTATTTTTTGCACTGGGTGCGAATCTGAAGCTTGTCCAATTCCCTGGCCTTGTCGCCTAATTCGGCCATCACCTTCGCCTCAATAGGCAGTCCGTGGCAGTCCCAGCCGGGCACATAAGGCGCACAAAAGCCCGCCATTGTTTTGTATTTGACTACAATATCTTTAAGCACCTTATTAATAACATGGCCCATGTGAATATCACCGTTGGCATAGGGAGGCCCATCGTGCAAGATATACAGGGGCTTATCCTTTCGAGCTTCCAGAAGCTCGCCGTAAATATCCATTTTGGCCCAGGCTTTGCGTTGCACAGGCTCGCGCTGAACGAGATTCGCCTTCATCGAAAAGCTCGTCTTCGGCAGATTCAGTGTGTCCCGGTAACCTTTTTTCCTGTCATCCGACATCGCTGTAAACCTCATAAACCATAATAAGAATCACATATACTACGTGTCCCGACCATACCTGTCAAGAAACACTGCATGGGCAAAGCCTTCGGCAAGCTCAGGCCAGGCAATTTGCCCATTCTACATGACTGTAACAAAAAAGCCTTCCGGAGCTTGCCGCTCTGGAAGGCTTGTAAAACGCAAATTTCAGCTTTCTCAAAGCGGCTTTAGTCTCTCCATAATAATAATGACGCCAAGGACAGTCCTTGTGCGCACAGTACTTATGCACAAGGCCGGGCCTCTTGACTCAATTTGAATATCTGTTCTCATATTACTCATGCTACCAACTGCCATAAAAACCATATAACAACTGCTATTATCCAAAATTCTCGGCCAATGTCAAGCCTGAGTTTAAAAAAATCCACATAATTTGTGAAATACGGGGCCGAATCTTTATACTTGACACCTGTAAGGACGGCGCAATATCATATTGAAAACCACGGCCTGCGGCAGGGCCGGGTCTTGCGGGTAAAAATGAAAGGAGTCGAAACCTTGATAGTTGACTGCCATACACACATAAATTGTCCATCACGCGAAATCGACGCCGCTGAGCACTTAGAGGCCTGTGAAAAAGTGGACGCCTGCATCGTGCTTGCCTGCGGTGAGGGCGACAATGCCGAGGTCAATAAAGAGGTAGGCAAATATGTTAAAGGACGCCGCAAGATGATCGGTTTCGCCGTGGTCAATCCCGCCGAAGATAAAATCGGCACCCGCCCTATAAAGGCGAATACCAGCGAACTGGGCCTTGCCGGCGTGGTGATGTACTGTCCGGAGAATAAGTTTCACCCCGCGCACACCCGGGCCATGCGGTTTTACGAGGTTGCAGAGGAGTCAGGTCTTCCGGTTTTCTTCCACAACGGCGCCCCCTTTGGCCCGGACGCGGTGCTGGATTACGCTCAACCTTATCTGCTCGATGAGGTCGCGCGGAGATTTGTATCACTGAAAATCATCATCGGCAGTATGGGCGTGCCGTTTGTGTCCCAGACGATTTGCATGTTAGCCAAGCATGAAAATGTCTATGCGGATCTTACAATATCCCCGCACAAGGTCTGGGAGATTTACAATATCGTCGTAAGTGCGCACGAAGCCGGCGTCATGGACAAGCTCCTGTTCGGCAGCGGCTACCCCTTCGCAAGAGCGGACAACTGCATAGAAACACTTCTGGGCTTCAACAAGCTTCTGGCTGACACCAATCTTCCGACGGTTCCGAGAGAAAAAATCCGCGCCATAATCGAACGCGATACATTGGCTCTTTTGGGCATCAGTCGGCCGTAAGGGCATCACCGATTGCAGGGAGGCAATGTTTCATGGAAATGCTCGAAGAACAGAGAGAGAACTGGGGCAGTCGCGGGGGTTTTGTTCTGGCTGCCGTCGGTTCCGCCGTCGGCCTGGGTAATCTGTGGGGCTTTCCGTATAAGCTTTACAGCTACGGGGGTGGAGCGTTTCTGATACCATACATAACCGCGATGTTTTGTATCGGCATGCCAATGCTTATCCTCGAATTCAGCCTGGGCCACTTCACTCAGCGCGCAGCCCCCGACGCTTTTGCCAAGACGCATAGAAAGCTCGAGTTCGTCGGCTGGTGGGGCATCATCCTGGGTTTTGTGATAATCACATATTATCCGGTGATTCTGGCATACTGTTTTAGCTTCATGAAGTACAGCCTCGAATCAATCATCTACGGCAAGCCTCTCCCCTGGGCCGGACAGGGATTGGAGGGCGTCCAGAATGCCAAAACTTTTTTCAATGAAACCTATCTTGGCAAAACCGAGGGGCCTGCCCTTGGAGCTATCCGAACGAACATTGTGATGCCCTTAATTGTCGCATGGCTCGCGATGTACTTTTGCATATTCAAAGGTGTAAAGCTTGTCGGCAAAATCGTGTGGCTGACCGTTCCTCTGCCATGGCTGATGCTGTTGATTCTTACGGTACGCGGCCTGACACTGCCGGGCAGCATGAAGGGCCTGGTATATTATCTTGACCCCGTCTGGTCCCAGCTCGCGAAACCTACCACGTGGCGATTTGCGTTTGGACAGGTATTCTTTTCACTGAGTCTTGCCTTCGGGGTGATGATAACCTACGCGAGCTTTCTGCACAGAAAGAGTGATATCAACAATAACGCGGCGATAATAGGCCTTGCAGATTTTGCGACCAGTTTCATCGCAGGCCTTGCAATATTTGCCACATTGGGCGGCATGGCCTTCATTACAGAACAGGCAGGGGACCCCGTAGGTGTTGACAAAGTGTTGGATGCCGGACCCGGGCTGGCTTTTGTGGCGTTTCCCTATGCGTTGGCGCAACTGCCCGGCGCCCCATGGTGGAGTTTGATATTCTTTTTCACTCTCGTTACATTAGGCATAGACTCAGCTTTTTCCATCACCGAGTCAGTTCTCGCCGCCCTTGTTGACAAAACCGGCTGGCGTCGCAGCATTGTGTTGCCGCTCATGAGCCTGGTGGGGCTGGCGTTCGGCCTGGTTTATGTTACGCATGGGGGGCTCAATTGGCTGGGCACCATAGATGGGTTTGTCAACGGCACGTGGGGCATAGCCTTCCTTGGGTTGCTCGAGTGTATTGTCTTGGGCTGGTTTTACCGCGTGGATAATCTGAGGCTTCATGCTAATGAAAGAAGCGATTGGAACCTCGGCAGGTGGTGGAACTACGCCATTCGCATCTTCATCCCCGTTGTTCTGGGAACGTTGTGTCTGTGGAGCCTGTTCGACGACCTTACCCAACAAGGTGGATTCCTTATGAGCCCCGAAGGCGACTGGAACTTGTTCAATTGTGTCGGAATGGCCGTTGTTGGAATAACTCCCGTCATTGCAGTAATCATGAGCCTGATTAAGAGTCCACTCAGAGACCGCGACTATATGGCCCCCCGGGAGATACACAATCCGAACCTTTGTTCGGGCCGATTAGGCGGCCTGATTGCACTTTGCCTTGCGGCCGGTTCCGCTGCATTGATAGCCGTTTTCCTGCTCAGGCCCGATCTGCCGAGCAACGTCGCGAACTATCTGTTGTTTCAATCGCTTGGCTTAGGCCTGGCGGGGCTCATAGTGAGCAATTACCTCCTTGACAAGTACAGCGGCGCCTATACCTTCCCATCATGGTTTGCAAGGTGGGCGGGAATCATTGCCACTGTTGATATAAGCGGCTTTTTGGCAATAATGCTAATCCGTATTACGGCGAAGGCAAGAGGCACTGAAATTCAAACTTCAAAAGCTGAGCATCTCAGCGCCGTGTCATACGTCATCCTGAGCGTCGTGTTTTTGCTGATAATCGGCGGATTGGCCTGGTGCTTCTACCGTGCGATGGCCGCTGCAGGCCGAGACACACCACTTCAAACCCAGCCGGGCGCAGAACCCGCCAATTAAAGTGCAGTCTTTCTTTGTAGAAAAGGTCTGGAAATTGTCATTCTGAAGAATCTCCGGCGTACGAAAGATTGAGATTCCTCGCGGAGCCTGTCCTCGAGCGAAGCGAAGGGCTAAGAATGACATCTATAAGGTTTTCTACAGAGCATTCAGTCTAAAATGCCCACAACTCAAACAACTTCGTGGTCTGGTCTATTTAAAACCTGAAACGTCCCCACTCGTATATTTCCGGCAGGCCTCTTCCAGGTCGATGTCATTAATGTTGGCAAGTGTGCAAAGCCACGCAAACACGTCAGCGAATTCTTCGGCTTTGCTTTCACTATCGGCCCCGCCCAATGCCGTTGCAAGTTCACCTACCTCTTCAACAAACCACATGAACGTGGCCGCTGTGCCGCGCTGGCGGTCGCGCTTCAGGTACCTGCCGCGAATCAGTTCCTGAAATTCTCCAATTTGCATTTTTTGCGCCGGCATAATTGATTAAGTCTCGATGAAACTCGAGAGCGGAGAACTCCCGTAAACGGCTCTGACATCCTCGCTTGCTTTTCTGCAAACCGCTTCCATCTTAAGACTAAACGGCGCATCCTTAGTCAGCTCCGCAAGGTGCAGATAGCCCATCAAAGGTCCGTCAACCGCCTCTACAATTTGCAGCAGAGTTATATGCTCAGCCGGTCGAGCAAGGAAAAAACCCCCACGTGGTCCCCTTTTGCTTCTCAATACGCCGGTTCTTACCAATTGCTGAAGGATTTTCACCAGATACACCAATGGAATACTGTATTCCTCCGAGATTCTTGTAGCCAAAATAGCACCATCTTTGTGATTGCCGGCTATATAACCTACTGCTATGAGAGCATATTCTGCCGATCTGCTGATTCTCATCCTCTGATACATCCGTTAAAAATGCTACCGCGACTAACTTACCAGCCATCCGATGCCACACACCAAATCATACACAAACGAGGCCATTACTCTTTATTAGGGTTAATTATCAACAAATCTTCCAGGTCTGCAAGGGAAATTTTATCTACAAACTGAAAATTATCTTCCCTGTAAGCTCATATAAGAAGACAAACAGAACCATAAATATCCCCAACATGACACAGCCGACACAATTTGCGGTCTATCCGGCGTTTGCCAAGTGCTGACGAGAGAAGGCGACAAAACGGCTCCCCATTAAGGTACAATGCCTGAGCGAACCGCCGTAGTTGCGCTTCTGTTGATTTCTTGAAGCCAAGATGAAGCCATGCAGTTCACAAAAAAGGCCGAGCCACAATCAGCCCGGCCTGTCGAATACTATTGACCTTTGAATATTAAATGGAACGTTGCTGCACAAGCAAAGCGAAGATGTCATTCCCGCGAAAGCGGGAATCCAGGCCTGTTCAAGGCGTTTCTGGACCCCCGCCTCCGCGGGGGTGACAGAGCGTTACTGTTTCTTTAGTTTTTCAAACATCAATAAGAACTATCGGCTATTTATCATTTGGCTCTATCATGACAAAACCGGCTGGAATCCTCGGGACAAAAATATCTTCCGGCAATTGTGGATTCCACTCGAATTGGTCCTTAATCATCTTCCTTGGTCCGTCATCCTCGAGCCATTCGAATTCCATTCTCACCGGCAGCTTTGTTTCCGAGTCGAACCAAAGCCAATGCACGCTCGTATCGGGATTGGTTCCATATTTCTTGGCACTGAGCTTAAAGCCAAAACACTCCAACCCTTCTATTTCGGTATCCTCTAAACGCTCATCCGCTTTGTCAATCATGCCTGCAAGGAATATGATACGGTCCATTGGATTGTCGGGATGAGATTTGTGGCCATGCTTAACCACCGTGTAACTGTGACGCGCGAAATCTACAGTCGTCTGGATTAGCCCAAAATTTGGATCATTAAAATCAAAACTGGTCTCGGCCCAATCTTCTTTGTCCACTTCAAACCATTCTATTCGTCGTAGTTGCTCACCAATGTAAGAATCCGTCCGCCAGCCATGCAAAGACGAATATATTCTTTTCTCAGAAGTTGATACCCATTCGCCCTCATCAAGTCGCTCAAAGTATTGTTGATAAGTAGCTGTGGCGACATTATTCAGCGCTTCAAAGATTTCATTCCTTAATTCCGTCGACACATCTGCATATATCATTTCACCTTTTTCTTCTTTTATCCTGGCGAACTGTATCTGATGTGGCTCGGCGTTGATAAAACCATCGGGAATTTCAGGTTCAAACACATCAATTGGAATCTCCGCATAGTATTCAAATTGATCTTGTATCCTCGTAGAAGTCTCGCCTGGCCGGTTGGTGATCGGCCTTCCGTGTTTTTCTATGCGAACGGGTAATTTTGTTTTCAAGTCAAACCAGATGCGGTCAACCCAATCAGCAGGATTATCTCCGTATTTGCTGGCGTTTATTTCAAAGCCTACACACTCACGGCCGTCGAATATCTTGGTTCCAAGAATCCGATCGGCTTTATCTAAAAGATTTATATAGAATCGCAACTCTTCCACCGGATCATGCTCGTAGGCGCCGCCTTCGATCCTCCGTATTTCGTAACACTCGAACTCCAGTGACACATTATATGTCAATAAATCCTGCCCCTCAGGCACCTTCCACGTAGTATGTTGGAACTCGCTGGTCTCGCTGTTATCACCGTACGTATCTTCATCAGTATGTTCATAAAAACTGTCAATTCGCAACCGGTCTCGTGCCTCGTAGTGTTTACTCCACGTGCCCGAAACATGTGTCGAGTCAAATCTACTCACAAACACGAACTGACTTCGATAAACCAAAGCTTCTACTTTGTCCAAGGATTGAAGGATTTCCTGGCCCCATGCTGACGGTGGGCCGAGCCACCATTTGTCTTCCTTTCCATTTTGGCTCGGCCAAAATGTTACTCCTCCAAGAAAAAGTATTCCAATCATTATCAACGCAGCTACTTTGGCAATTGGTCCGGTTGTTCTGAAGCTGCTCCAAGGGCGTAGCCACGACAATGGGCGTGCCGATACAGGTTTGTATAAGTGCTCGCTTAACTGCCCAACAAGGCTGTCTTCTGCTTTCTCGATTGTCGCGGCGACCTCGTCAAACGTCGAGCGCAACATTTGCTCCTCGTCGGCTAAAGCCTCATACAACTTGCGACACTTCCGGCAGGTGCCGATATGCTGATGAAGTTCGTCGGCTGCGACCGGCTCTAACTCATCGAGCACTAATGCCGTTATTGCTTCCCGATTATTTTGACAGTCTGTAAAATTGTTCATGATTCGTCCTCCGTAAGAAGGTTATGCAATGCAAACCGGGCACGCACAAGACGACTACGGACGGTATCTTCCTTGATTCCGAGAGCCTCGGCAATGTGGGCACATTTTCGGCCGTCTAAATAATAAAGGGTGATAACTTCACGATGACCGTCGGGTAATCTGGATACAGCCGTGTGCAAACGCGTGATAAGTTCACTGTCTGACTTAGGTCTGGCCGGCATATCAACCAGTAGCCTCCGGGACGATGGCCGTTTGCGATAGTAATCAACACACGCTCGGCGGGCAATCTGCAACAACCAGGCCCGGGCCTTGCTCTTTTCCCTCAAAGTGCCTAATTTCATACATGCTTTTAGGAAAACTTCCTGCATAATATCCTCGGCATCGTGAACATTTTTCGTATGAGCAAGGCACAGACCCAGCACCATGCCCGAATATTTCTGCACCAGCATCTGAGGTGTCAAGGTGCCATGCGCATCTTCTGTTTTCAGATTATCAAGGGTATTTCGCTGCTTATCCTCGGCCAACAATCATCTCCTTTCACTACAAGAGACGGAGAAAATGAAAAATTGTGACAGCCGATTATAAATTCTTTTGGAAATTATGCCAGAACGGCCCCGCCACCAACTGTTCCACCGGATATTGGGCCTGGATGCAAAAGCGCTTGACGACGGCGCCGGCGAAACTTATAGTGAGTAAACTTTGACACACCGGTAAAGCTTTTTGCGGTTTCAGGAGTGCGTAATGGATAAAGATAACTGGATTAGAAAAATTACATTTGCGGCATTGGTTTGCCTGGCCTCGACATTGACGCTGCTGGGAGGCGCGTGTGAGGAAGTCATTATATATCCCGAGCACGTCAGCGAACAAAAAACCGCCAAGCCACTTTTCGATTATCAGGAAATTGAACTTGATAACGGTCTCCGAGTGATAACCTTAGAGGACTTTTCATGCCCCATCGTCGCGGTACAGGTTTGGTATCACGTGGGGTCGAAAAATGAAAATCCCGACAGGCAGGGTTTTGCCCACATGTTCGAGCACATGATGTTCAAGGGCACCGACCGGGTCGGGCCGAGCGACCACTTTGATTTCATCCAGCGAGTCGGGGGCACGAACAACGCCTATACAAGTTTTGATAAGACAGTATATATTCAGACGCTGCCGGCAAATCAATTAGAGCTTGCCCTCTGGCTCGAAGCCGAGCGCATGAGCTTCCTGAAGATTGACCAGGAGGCGTTCGACACGGAGAGGAATGTGGTCGAGGAAGAGCTGCGGATGGGGGAAAACAGGCCGTATGGAACACTTTCGAAAAAGACATTCGCAAAACTGTTCAAGGTTCACCCATACAAATGGACGCCGATAGGAAAGCTTGAGCACTTGCGGGCGGCGAGTACGGGGGAACTGAGGGATTTCTGGACGCGGAATTATGTGCCTAATAACGCAACACTGATTATTGTCGGGGCGGTAAAGCACGCCCAGGCCCAGGCCCTTGCGAAGCGCTATTTCGGCTGGATACCGAGATGGGCCGAGCCCAAGCGCGTTAAGGTCCGCGAGCCGAAACGGCCGGCCGCCGAGGAGCTGACAGTTGATGATGAAAATGCACCGGCCGGCTTGGTACAGATTATCTGGCGAACGGTACCGGCCGGCTACGGTGACGAAGTAGCGCTCGATTTGCTCAGCGAAATCTTGGGCGGCGGCAACAGCAGCAGATTGTATCGCCAGCTCGTGGCAGACCGCCAGCTTGCCGTAAGTGCCTCAGCATCAACATACAACCTCGAACATGACGGCTTGTTTTCTGCGGACGCCGTGCAGGCACCGGATTCTGACTCATCCGAGATATGCAGAATAATTAACAAACACATCGAGAAGGTAAAAGCCCAGGGCGTTACCGCCGAAGAACTTGACAAGGCCCGCAACCAGATGCTCAAACGCGTGGTAACGGAGAATTTAACCATCGGCAGGAAGGCGAGGATGTTGGGCTCTGCTGCGGTGGTATTAGGGGATACATCTCGCGTGAACACGATGTTAGCAGAAATTCGGGCGGTAAGAAGAGAGGATTTGCAAAGGGCTGCAAACAAGTACCTCACAGATGCTCGCGCCCTGACTGTCATGGTTAGGCAGAATATGAAAGGTGCGATGGCTGGGGCGAAGGATGATGAGACTGCACCGATTACAGCCAAGCGTGAAGAAAAGGCACCTGCCCCGGGGCGTAAGGGTGTCGTCCGTCCCGAAGATTTCCCGGCTGAGGCACCTTTTGCAGAGTTGACAGAGCTCAAGCCGACGCCGGAATACAGCTCGGCCCAGCTTGACAACGGCTTAAAGGTGATGGTGGTGCCGAATCATGAGGTGCCGTTTGTGAGTGTTACGTTGGGCCTTTTGAATGGGGCCTGGACGGAGACTAGGGCGGGCACCGCGTCAATGGCGATGCAGATGCTGACCAAAGGCACGGCTAAACACACAGAGGCCGAACTTGCAGCCGAACTCGAGCGGTATGCGATATCACTGGCAGGTTCAGCGGGGCTGGACACGAGCCAACTTAATGCAAACTGTCTTATCGACCACATCGAACGGGCGATGGAACTGTTGGCTGAAGTGGTGCTTGAGCCGGCTTTTGACGAAGCCGAATTTGAGAAGCTGCGTAAACAGGTGCTCACATCCTTAGCGGTGCAGACGGCAACACCGAGGTATCTTGCTGATAAGGAGTTTCGCAAGAGGCTCTACGGCGAGCACCCCTATGCCAGAACAGTTACCGGTGAGCCGGCTGACGTCCAAGTGCTGCAGACCCAGGACCTGAAACGGTGGTGGGACCAGTTCGTAAGGCCGGACAAGGCAACTCTGGTCTTTGCCGGTGACATTGAACATGCAAAAGCAGTTGCGCTTGCTGAGGCAACTTTAGGCGAGTGGAAAAAAGACGCTCGGCCGCCGGTTATCGAAGTGACTGATATTCCGACCACAGCCGATAAACACGTCTATATTGTGGACCAGCCGGGCAGTATGCAAAGTGAGATTCGCATCGGCCAATTAGGCATCACCCGGCATGAGCAGCCGGCGTATTTTATCAGCAGGGTGGTGGGACACTACTTCGGCGGGTCGTTCAACAGCAGGCTTAATGACACGATTCGCGTCAAGAAGGGCCTGACCTACGGCGCCTTCGGCGGCTACACGGCCCAGGCCTTAAGCGGCGACTTTACGATAAGCACGTTTACCAAGACCGATTCTACGGCTGAAACTGTAAAAGTAGCGCTCGATGAAATAAGACGATTGCAGGCCGAACAGCCAACCGAAAAGGAACTCGACAATAGCAAAAGTTATTTTGCCGGCAGCTTTGTACGGACCCGCGAAACACCTCAGCAGGTGGCAAGGGATTTATGGCTGATTGAATCGCAGAACTTAGGTAATGATTATCTTGAAAGGCTGCTCGCCAAGATCGCACAAACCACCGAAGAAGACTGCGACAACCTGGTCGATGAGACGCTCAATCCTGATAAGATGATAATTGTCGTTGTCGGCGACGCAGCCAAAATCAAGGACCAGCTTCGGGAGATTGCGCCGGTAACTGTAGTGCCTGCGCAGAGAGATCAATGACCTCTACTAATGAAACACAGGTACCACCGGCAAACTTATCGCTGATGAAACACGGGTGCCACGGTCAAACCTTGTCCTGAGCGGAGTCGAACGGATTGTTTGGCCGTGCAGAAACAATGTCGCCCTCTCAGTTTTGGTAGGGTATGCTTTGCATACCATACACTGTCAAGCGATAGCTTGGCAGTGGCACACTATTTCATTCTTTCAGGCCGAAGAAGTCGCACCATTGGTCGGTTTCGCTTTCGGTGAGACCATCGTGTTTTGACCTCGGCTCTGCGCGCCGCTTGGAACGACGCCCGAGTTCTCTGGTTACCATCGGCCAAAAGTCCTCGCTCTTGATGCCGACTGCCTTTCTCTTAGCGGCGGCAACGCGAAGTCGTCTATCGCTGCTTACGACGACGAGCTTTTTCGGCGCGGTGTTGGCCTTGATTTTTCGCTCGATTACCGTGTCGGCGTCGGTATTTCGTCCGACAAACACCACCTCAATATTATCCAGGTTCTCAAACCCGGTCTTATCAGGCGGGCCGATGCCGTCGAAAATAATCTGGCCCTGCTCACGGATGCGCTTTAGATAGCGGCTCAATATCTTGCAGAGGTATGTATCCGATAGTGTCTCGAACTGGGGGTCGGTCTTTTGTATTCGCTTTTGCAGGTTGTAGCCGTCGACCAGATATGGCATTTTCAGTCCGCCGAATATCTTATCTCACCCGCGACGATGGTCTTTTGGACCTTGCCCATAACCAGCCAGCCGCTATAGGGGCAGTTCCTGCTCTTAGACTCGAATTTGGCCGCGTCGATTGTGTATTCGCCGTCGGGGTCTATAATCGTGATATCCGCACGGTCGCCTTTTGCAAGGGTGCCCTTGTCGATACCGATTACACCGGCAGGCCGATGGGTCATAAGGCTAATCAGGCCCGGCCAATCAAGGATGCCCGGCTCAATCAGCGCCTTGACATAGAGTGCCATGGCGCATTCGAGACTGGCGATGCCGAAAGGTGCTGCAAGAAACTCAAGCTCCTTTTCGCTTTGCAGATGCGGCGCATGGTCGGTTACCAGTGCATCGACCAGACCTTCCTGTATTGCCCGTTTCAGCGCTTCGACATCCTTTACAGTTCTCAGAGGCGGACTGACCTTGTAATTCGTGTCGTAATCCATAATGGCGTCATCCGTAAACAGCAGATGGTGCGGCGTAACCTCGCAGGTAACGGGCAAGCCCTCGGCCTTAGCCTGTCTTATGAGTTCGACGGAACCTGCGGTCGAGATGTGCTGGGCGTGATAGCGGACATCAGTCTTTTTGACCAGTTGTATGTCCCGCCAGAGCATCATCTCCTCGGCCAACGGGTCGATTCCCGGCAGGCCGAGGATAGTGGAGTGGTAGCCTGCGTTCATCACACCGCCTGTTCCAAGTGAATCGTCCTGGCAATGCTGGGCGACCACCAGGTCAAACATTCCTGCGTATTTAAGGGCCTGCAGCATCATCGCGGCATCCTGTACACCACAACCGTCGTCGGTAAAGCCTATTGCACCTGCCTGCGCCATAAGGCCCATCTCGGCAAGCTCATTGCCCTGGCGCCCCTTTGTAATTGCACCCATAACGTAAATAAAGGTCTTTCGCGCCTGGCGACCCATCCTGTGTAAATATTCGACACTGGTCTCATCGTCGATGGCCGGCTTAGTGTTCGGCATACACACTACCGAGGTGAACCCCCCCGCCACCGCCGCGGCTGAGCCGCTGGCGATTGTCTCTTCCTCCTCATCGCCCGGCTCACGAAAATGCACGTGAATATCAATTAAGCCCGGCGTAACAAGCTTGCCCTTCGCATCGATGACATTATCACAGTCGGACTTGACAGAACCTATCTCGGCAATCTTCTCGCCGACCACAAGCAGGTCCGCCTTTTTATCGACCTTATTGGCCGGGTCGATTATTCGACCGTTCTTTATCAGGAGTTTCGCATCCATAATTCACAAAGCAATAAGTAACCTTTAACGTCGCGCCGGAACCGACCCTATAGACATATCATTATCATACTTCATGGTATAATGGTAAGTGACAATCGTGGCCTTTCGTCCGGTCGTCGCCGGTTTGAGAGCCAAATCCCAGCGCAAAATTCCTTTATCCCCCCGGGCTCTGAGGTATTCAGGGTCTTTGCTCAAAGCGGTATTTGTTTTGAAATTCTCGATCTCGAGGTCCTCATCCTCGGTGTACGGAATCCTTTCCAGCAATCGCAATTTAACCGGCATGTTTTTGTAGTTGTCGATGGCAATTCTGTAGTCGTATTCCTCAACACGATTGCCCCACAGCGTATCGACCTTCTTGTCCTTAAATTCCCTCGTAATCCGGACCTGGCTGTCCACGCCAAAACCAGCGGTAAACTCTTCACCAATGGTTACCAACTCAATGTTCGCTTTACCTACAAATCCACCATCGAGGTACATACTGGCCGGCCCCGCCAACATAATAGTCTTGCTATTGTTGGTAATATCGGCCTGCAGATACACGTAATCAGTCAGCAGTGGTGTTGCTATGTGGAGAAACTCGGCCTTAGCTCTGAAAGCAGCAATAGTGAGCAGTTGCTGGTCGCTCCGGCTCGGCATCGATAACTTCCCAGGCAAATCATAAGTTATGCTTACACCTTCGGTGCGGGCTAACTTTTTTTCTGCGGATTTTATTTTCTGCACAGCATCTTTGTCGGCCTGCAACTCCATCATTTGCCTGCCTGCCGCCATCACATTGAGCGTATCCTGAGCCACCTTGCCTTTGCGGGCAATCTGGCGCCGCGACCTTTCCAACTGTTGGAATTGGTCACTCAAATCACGATAAACGGGCTCCTCAGCTTCATCAACTACACTGGGACGTACACCAACACTACGTAGCTTTTTGAACAGAGCTCTACCCATACCTGGAGCGCCGGGAGTGAGCATAACCTCCATAGGTTCCAATTCAGGTGCGCCTGCCTCCATCGTCGGCTGGGCCGTAGAGAGGCTCATCGCCACATTCGTCCAGTCTTCACCGCTGGCCTGGTGAATGACGGCGTTGTATTCTATTGAAACCGCCGATTTAGCCGGCTCGGCCCGCAGATTATATTGGGGCAGCCAGCCTGCATCATTGACAAGGTATCTTAGCTGGATGGCAGCCTCTCCTGCAGCAGGGCTGCTGACAACAAGAACCACTTCCCGCTCTGAACGGCTTCTGCCCGCCCTCAGTTCATTTCGTTTTCTTTGCAGAAGTTCCAATTGCTTCTTCAGAGCAAGGATTTCATCATCCAGTTCCAACTGCTTCGTGTGATATTCGCCGCGTTTGGTTTCAATATGGTCAAAGAGTTTCTGCAGAGGGTCAAACTGCAGTAAGCTACGATCGAGGTCACTTTGACCGGCGGAAATCGTAAGGTTCTCCAACTTGGAGATAGAGCCGCGGTTATCATTGATGAGCCGGAGGTTCATTTCCGCGTGGTGAAGATTGGTTTGGAGCTTCTCTATTTCGGCGTCGAGCTTCTTGACTTCTTCACGGGTATCTTCTTCAACAGCCCTCTCACGGTACCTAACACTCGACACCGTTACATCACCGGACGCCTGCGCGTACAGGCTCTCAGGCACAACCTTATTGGGAAGCTTGCGTACAACCAGTTCCGAGCCGCCCTGAGGCAAATCAAGCTCGATGGTTCGGGTAACAAGGGCCTGTCCCCGATAGACAATCACCTCGGAAACCGAGCCCGTAACTTCCTGCGCAGCGGCGGCGATACAGACCCGGCAAAATACGAACATTAAAGCTGCTGATATCAGTATTTGCTTTTTCATCCTTTTGTCCTTTTACATGCCCTTTTGTCGTAACTACTCACAACTCTCATATTTTACATTTTTGCTTCTTGAGCGGCGGCCTGGTTCACTAAAAACAGCACGGCCATCCTTACCGGCAGTCCGTTCGCCACCTGCCGCAGGATTACGCTGTTTTTACCGTCGGCCACTTCCGATTCCAGTTCGAGGCCCCTGTTTATCGGCCCCGGGTGCATCACTATTATATCCGGCTTGGCCCTTTTCATCCGCTCAACAGTCAAACCGAAGAAGTGGGAATACTCCCTGACGGATGGAAACGGATTTTTGCCCATGCGCTCAAACTGGATTCGCAGCATATTGATTACATCCAACTGCTCAATGACGTCATCCAGGCTGCAACTGATTTTAACAGGCAGCCGGTGGGCCTGGGCCGGCATGAGCGTCGGCGGGCCGATGAGCGTAACCTCCGCACCGAGTTTCGTCATCGCCCAGATGTCGCTTCCGGCCACGCGTGAGTGCGCGATATCGCCGACAATCCCGATTTTCAGCCCGTCAAGAGAACCTCTCATCTCGCGAATGGTATAAACGTCGAGCAGTGCCTGGGTCGGGTGTTCGTTGAAGCCGTCGCCGGCATTTACCACACAGGCGTTTATATTTCGGCTCAGGAACTTCGCCGCACCACCTGCACTGTGGCGGACCACAACAATATCGACTCCCATTACTTCGAGGTTCCTGGCGGTGTCAAGGAGCGTCTCACCCTTGCTGACGGAGCTTGATTTCTTGGTAAACTCGATAACATCGGCACTCAACCGGCTGGCTGCAAGGGCAAAGCTGATCCTCGTTCGGGTGCTGTCTTCAAAAAACATATTTACCACCACCTTACCTCGCAGTGGCGGCGTCTTTTTGATTGGTCGCGTGCCTATCTGTTCAAAGCCCTTGGCGGTGTCGAGAACAAATTCAATTTCTTCTCTGTCAAGGTCTCTTAGACCTAACAGATGTTTTCGATGCCACCTGAACTTCTTTTCTTTAGCTTTTGCCACAGAAATTCTTATTTAACTATGACCTGGTCTTTTTCGTCCGTCTCAACGAGATTTACCTCGACGGACTGACTCGGGGCAATATCAACCTTACAGCCGATATAGTCGGCATGAATCGGCACCTCACGGTGGCCCCTGTCAACAAGCACGGCCAGCTTTATGGCTTTCGGGCGGCCAAAGTCAATAAGCGCATCCATGGCCGCTCGTGTTGACCTGCCGGTATAGAGAACATCATCGACGAGGATGATGTTTTTTTCGCTTATGTCAAACGGGATTACGGTGCTGCGTACGGTCGGCTGGGCATCCCCGTGCGGGTCGTTCAAATCATCCCGATACAGCGTAATATCAAGCGTGCCGTAGGGAACGGGCTTGCCGAGTTTGCTTGAGAGCCTCTGCGAAAGGCGCCTGGCTAAGATTTCGCCCCTGCTGCGAATGCCGATTGTCGCAATATCGACCTTTGAGGAAACTTGCTCGGCAATGCGATTGGTTAAATCGCTGAGTGCGGCCTCGATTTGATTTGCATCCAGAATAACTTTCATACGGCCCTGAGCCTTAAAACCACACTTTCCGCCCGGGTCACGGGCATTCGGGGCATTTTTTTGCATATTACCGGTCGTTTTGCCCGATATTATTAGCGTATCAGGCGGAGTATAACAAGCCGAAGGCCACATTGCAAGGGCCTGATTTTGGAAAGAATAGGCAATAGTTGGGCATGAAGATGAGCCAACAGGCAAAAAGGCCCCATAAGCAGGCCGGCAAAAAGAGCGACCGTGCCCACGCAAAAGGCAGCTTCTGGCCTCTGGTGGCGGTGTTCCTGGTTGCCGTCCTTGTCAGGGGCCTTTACCTCTACCAGAGCCGCGATAATCCCACTTTTTCCGCACCTATCGTGGACGCGATGACCTATGACCAGATGGCACGCACACTCGCCGGAGGCGAGGGTTTGACGAGCGAATTCTTCTGGCAGCCCATGTTTTATCCTCTGTTTCTGTCGGCGGTTTACCGACTGAGCAATTCATCTATTCTATGCGTCAAGCTGGTGCAGATTTTGTTAGGCTCCCTGACGTGCGTTCTGGCATGTCTATTAGGCAGCAAAGTCTTCAGCAAAGCCGCCGGGATTTTAGCCGGCCTCATCTGTGCAATTTATATGCCTCTGGTCTTTTTCGAGGGCGAGCTGCTGGCGACAGGCTGGGCGGGGTTTTGGGCGGTCGCGACAATTCTCGCCCTGCTTAGAGTAAAAGAAAAACCGACCATGACAAACAGTTTCATCCTGGGCGCCGCTTGTGCGCTCAGTATTGCAACGCGCTCTGTGTTCCTGCCTTTTGTCGGGACGACATGTCTTTGGCTGATTATTGCGTGGTTCCGCCGCGCTATTGGCGTCCGAAGATTTCTGTTGGGTATGGCCGGACTCGCAGCCGGCTTCTTCATTGTAGCCGGTCCACAACTGCTTATGAGCCGGCGCGTAATAGGCAAAGCGACTGTTACGCCCTATTCCGGGGGCATCAATTTCTATATCGGCAACAATCCCAACTACAAAAAGACTATTACAACCAGACCCGGCATCGCATGGCGAAAGCTTACCGACCTTCCCACCGAACACGGCATTAAGGACAAGTTCGCCGCGCAGCAGTTCTTTTTTGAAAGGACGACGGACTACATCACACAACAGCCTCTAAGTTTCCTGAAGGGCTTGTGCTACAAAGCGGCTCAGTTTGTCAACTCTCGGGAGATGCCGCGCAACGTGGACATTTATCTATTCAGGAATTGGTCCGGCCTGCTTAGCGCCGGTGTTTGGAAGGTCGGCAGGTTCGGATTTCCATTTGGTCTGCTGCTGCCGCTGGCGGTTGCAGGGGCCGTTTGTCGCCGCCGCGAGATAGCCGCGCCAATCTGGCTGTTCGTAGTTCTCTATCCGGCCTCGGTGATATTGGTGTTTGTCACGTCGCGGTATCGTGTGCCGATTGTGCCGGTGATGAGCGTATTGGCCGCGGCTGGATGCCTCGCAATAGGCAAGCTCCTGAAAGAGCGCCGGCCGAAGAAGCTCGCAGGCATAGTTGCAGCACTTGTAGGTATCACTCTGGTAACCAGTGTACCCGGCCCGTTCTACGCCGAGCAGCTTAATTTCGAACCGGAGTTATACTACTGCCTGGGCGATTCCTTAGACAAGCGCGACCGCACTGCCGAAGCCATTGAAGCGTATTCCAGGGCAGTTAGTCTAAGGCCTGATTATATAGAGGCACATCATAATCTGGGTCTATTATTAGCCGATCAGGGCAAATTTGAACAAGCTATAGCCCACTACAACTCGGCACTTAAGACCGACCCTGAAAACGCGGGCGTGCACGATGACCTGGGATTGGCGCTTTCCAAGCTGGGAAAAACTCAGGAAGCAATCGACCACTATAACGAAGCTATCCGGATTAATCCCAAGAGCGCAAGCGCCCACGACAACCTCGGCACGGTCCTTTTCCGGCTCGGAAAAATGACGCAGGCCATCAAACATTATTCCACAGCGGTAGCACTTAAGCCGGATGACCCCGTGTCTCATAATAATCTCGGTAACGTCTATGCCATACAGGGCCAGCCCGAAAAGGCTATCGAACATTACGAAATATCGCTGAATCTTAAGCCCGACGACCCCGAAACCTTGAACAACATGGCAAATGCCCTTGCGGCCCTGAAAAAGTTCTCTGAAGCCGCCAAAACATACCGCCAGGCACTTGAAATAGCACCTGACGACGCTGGAATATACTGTAATCTCGGCATTTGCCTAAGACAGCAGGGCCGAATTGACGAAGCTATAGAGGCGTTCAACAAGGCCCTCGCGATAGAACCACAAAATAGACGCGCACGCGAGGCATTGAACAGTATTCAGCAGTAACACGGTGGCAAAACATGCAAAAAACGTGAGGTTATAGGACTTTATGGGCCATAAATTCAATGTCGCAGCAGATTTACTTGCAATGGCCGAGGGCTTTATGGTATAATTTCTACGGGTGTGGAAGGTCTGTGCCCGGAAGGCTTTTTGTGCTTTTTTGAAATGTTTTTGATGTTTTTCCCGCTTATGTCATATTGTAGAGAAGCCAAGTTCGCGAGGGTGTCGCGGGCCCCCACCGCGTTGGTCCTCATAATACTTGCAGCCGGCACGGCCGGTGCTTATGAGGCCAGCCAGCCGCCCCTGCAGCCGGCAGCCCTCGATTATACCGGCACCTTCGCCCTGCGCCGCCTCGATCCTCATCTATCTGGAGAAGGCGTCACAATAGCCGCCGTCTGTCGCAGCTTCACCTACCTCCAGAGCAAACCACTTAACGATTATCGGCTGAATATGCAGCACCAGTGCTTCTTGAACAGCAATGTGGGCTTTGTAGATGGACTCGGCTTCGAGCCTGGGATTTCAGAGCATTCTACCGCCATTGGAGCAATATTAGTCGGACGTGACCCCAACGGCTATCATCCGCAATTGGGCCGTTTCCACTACGAGGGCGCCGTGCCGCAGGCACAACTCGACGTTTACGAGTTTTGGCGTTTTGTCGTCAACCACGTGTTCGGTGGCAAGCCTCTCGAAGCGGACATCCTTACCATGAGTGTCGGCACAGCCTTCGATGACTGGTGGACAAGGGGCATTAACCATATAGCCGGCACCAACGGCCTGATTGTCGTCGCCAGTGTCGGCAACGGAAGCGATGTCTTTGACCCTCCGTTATACCCCGGTGCAGGTGCCAACGTGATAGGTGTCGGCGTGGTCGATTCTCTCGAAACCAGCGATTTTTCAAAAAGCCTGAGCGAGTTTTCCCTGCCCCACGCCGAGCATTCGAGTGTCGGCCCGACCTCGGACGGACGCTGCAAACCTGATATCGTGGCTGGCGGCAATTGTATCGTGCCAGACGCCAACAGTAACAGCCGGTATGAATTTACCGGTGACTGGTCGAGCTTTGCCGCGCCGGTCGTTGCCGGAACCATCGGACTGCTCGTGCAAAAAGCAAAGTCCGAGCCGAATTTGAATCCGGCCGTCGCACCGGACGGAGGCAATTGTGTAATGAAGGCCATCCTGATGAACTCGGCGCAGAAGCTGCCATACTGGCACAAGGGGGTCGCCGACAAGGCCGACGACCATTACGTCAGCCTGGATTACATTCAGGGCGCCGGCATGTTAAACGCGCAAGGTGCCTACCGGCAGCTAATCGCAGGACCATATCCATCCGGTAACGCAGGGCCGATTGGCTGGGACAACAGCACCGTCGAGAAGAGCAGCGGCGCCAATGTGTACCACATCCAGATACCCCCCTCGCAGAACAAACTTATCACGACAACGCTCGTCTGGAATAAGCACTACCAGGACCAGTACCCGTTCACGGCCCTGACGCAGGCTGACAGCGATTTGCGATTAGAACTTTGGGCGGTGGACCCCAATAATCCCGATTCCGACTACCTGTTGGATTACAGTGACAGCATAAGCGACAATGTTGAGCATATCTATAGTCCCGTTGACCCCAATTACAGCACCTATGAGCTAATCGTAACTTTCAGCAACCCGGCCGATTCCAATGATGTCAGCACCGCCGGAATTCTCGAACGCTACGGACTTGCGTGGAATGTCGACGACGCTGACAAGACCGAAAGTATCTATTGGTACGATTTGAATTGTGACGGCACGGTTGATACCCTCGACTTTGCAGTCCTGCTGAAGAACCTCAACCAGCCCGCAGAAACCGACACCGGATATCTACTCGGCGATATTAACATGGATGGCGTGATTGATATTAAGGACGTTGTCATTCTGATGGAGCATATCACCCCGAGAACCTAAAACCCCCCTGCCCGACTAACACCTGCCTTACACCCCTTCACTCTGCCCACATTGGGCTCTTGCAAATTCGGCCAAAAACGCATATAAGTTGGCCTGTATGGCACAAAAGAGAAATGGAACCCATGCCGATCATCTAATTACTCAAGCAAATATATCTTCACTTGAGGTTCGTCTTGGAGCACATCTTTTAGTTTCGCGTCCGTGGTGACGATTATGCTACCCGGCCGTGAATACGCCGCTTCAAGCAAATATATGTCCTCAGAATGAGCCTTAGCTTCAAGTTCTTGTGGCAGTTCTCTTATATCACGTTCGTCCAATATGACAGTCTTATCTGAGTCGAGGAACAACTGCTTGTGGAGTTTTGAGAACGGCCTGTGCATAGAAGGGCTCGGCTCTGACTGCTTCATATAGTCAAATAGCTTTTTGGAGAATGGACTCTGCTTTCTGATTACAACTCTATAACATCCTCGCACCCAGTTCTCGATGAACTTGACAGCTAATTTGTTATGAGACTTCTCAGCGTCTGGTCGTAAGTAGTCTAAGAGCCATTCGTTGACGACAATTTCCATTTGCGCCCTTTTAAGAAATGCTGAAGAAATCCTTGACGTGCTGTAGTTCGGCCTCGAAAAATCCTTTGAGGCCGCCTTTGATCTGGCCTTTTTCATTAACTGTTTGCTCTTCTATTGATGCTTTTCTGCCCTTCTTGGAAAAATAGTACAATTTTAAATCCTCTGGTTTCATCTTTCCGTGGGTCACGTTCTTCAAAAGCGACAGGACTATATGTTCGCTGTGCGTGGAAAGTATAAAACTTTTGTCTTCTTCCCGTGTTATTTCAACCAGTACACTGACTAACTTGTCCATCAACGTAGGGTGCAGATGGATTTCGGATTCCTCAATACAAATTGTGTGCATTTGCTCTCTCAAGGATTTGGTCAGGATCGTAACGAGCTGGTTTGTTCCAAAGCCCTCATTGACAAGGTCACAGAGAAGGCCGGTAGTGCGGTCGCGGGACTGCAGGCTAAAGTTGGCAGTTCCGATCGTCGGCCTTACCGTAAAGGCTCTATCCACTATTTTCTCCAGGTAATTTGCAACCTTAGCCTCCAAATCAGGCTCAGTCGCCAGAAGGGTAGCCAACTCGTCCTCTGTAAGTAATTGCTGCTGCATGGGCACTGATGAATAATTGGGCTTGGTGAAACCCCGTCGTAGCGGTACAAAGTCAACACCCCTCAATTCTTCAATTGGCGCACTGATAGCTTTAGATAAACCTTCGAGCTCATCTTCCCGAATTACTTGGCCTGATAAATCACGTACTTGAGGGCCTATTATCTGTTCGCCTCGGGCAGTAGTTGTAACACTCACTGTTGGAGATATCCCATTCCACGTTATCTGCGCTACGCCGGATGCCACTTCGACCGCCGTGCCTACACTTTGATTTGCTGAATATGGGAAGGTTACCGCAAACTCCAACGATACTTCGAATGGTTTCGACGTTGTGACTTTCAGTTTAGACTCTTTCTTCCCCAGTAAAACAGAATATCGAGCCTGCACTCCGTTTCTCACGACTTCGACGCCAACACCAATATCCAGGTTTTCCTTTTTCAGATGTACCGTTTCTGCAAATCCGCCGAGATTAAGAAAACAAAGATTCAAAAAGCCGTCCAAGCTTTGATTTGGGTTTAGAACAAGGTTTTTTCAGGGCCAGTAAGGCGTAAATTATGCTCGATTTGCCGCTGTTATTGGGTCCGGTCAGAACGGTAATCTTTCCCAATTCCAAGTCTTTTTTTGCAATGGCTCGAAAGTTTTCAAGACGAAGCTTTGTAATCATGTCACGAGCCTCCCTTAAAAAAGTCCGACATTCTCAAACTGCACACGCGGTAATTATCAGGTGGGGCACAGAAATTGTCAAATAGTAAAATTCTTGCAAAAAAAGTTGAACAAGCTAAAGTGGAATTACTATGGTTCGAGATGCGGAAAATCGAATAGAGCAATTGCGAAGTGAAGTTCGCAGGCATGACCGGCTCTACTATGTGCTGAACCAGCCCGAGATAAGCGACCGCGAATATGACAGGCTCTTCGCAGAGTTGAAGAAATTGGAGGCCGAGCACCCTGAACTTGTCACGCCGCAGTCGCCTACCCAGCGCGTGGCCGGAGAGCCGCTCGCCGGCTTTACGACCGTTCGACATGCAGTAGCGATGCTCAGCATAGACAACACCTATAATGAAGATGAATTGCGGGCGTTTGACAAGCGGGTGGCCAAAGGTCTCGACAGCAGCGATTACGATTATGTCGTGGAACTGAAAATCGACGGGGTGGCGATAAGCCTGCGATATGAAGACGGCGTCCTGGCAAGGGCCGCCACCAGGGGCGACGGCAGGGTAGGCGACGATGCTACCGCAAACGTGCGAACGATAAAAGCCGTACCGCTCGAGTTGACTGCTTCCGACAACGTGCCGGATGTGCTCGAGGTTCGCGGAGAGGTGTACATGCCCAAAACCGCTTTTGCACAGTTGAACACACAAAGGGCGCAGGCCGGTGAGCCTCTGTTCGCCAACCCGAGAAACGTAACCTCCGGCTCACTCAAGCTGCTCGACGCAAGGATTACTGCTACGCGAAATCTGGCATTTTTCGCCTATGCAACCGGCGAGGTAAGTGCCCCTTTAGCCGACAACCACTACCAGACGCTGCAAAAGTTTAAGAAGCTCGGACTGCCCGTAAATAAAAACATCAAAAAGGCAGAGAATATTGATGAAGTAATCGAGATTTGCCGTAGCTGGAGGGAAAAGAAAGCCACGCTGGATTATCAAATTGACGGAATGGTGATTAAGGTCAACCGTTTTGACCAGCAGGATATCTTAGGTGCAACCGGCCGGGCGCCGCGCTGGTGCATATCTTACAAATTCCCCGCCGAACAAGCCGAGACCATCATCGAATCGATAGATGTGCAGGTGGGAAAAACGGGCATACTGACTCCCGTGGCGAATCTTGCGCCTGTGCAATTGGCCGGGACAACCGTCAAGCGGGCAAGCCTCCATAATTTTGATGAAGTCGAACGCCTGGACGTCCGTCCGGGCGATACCGTGGTAATTGAAAAGGCGGGCGAGATAATACCGCAGGTAGTCGAGGTAAAGTCAAAAGACAGTCGCCCCCCCGACACCAGTGCCTACAAGCCGCCAACAAGATGTCCTGCCTGTGGCGAGCCGGTCAAAAAAGATAAAATATATATCAGGTGCGCCAGCTCCAACTGTACAGCCCAGCTCAGGGAAAAACTCAGGTACTTTGCCGGCAGAGGACAGATGGATATTGAACATCTGGGTCCGGCACTGATTGACCAGTTAATAGAAACGCATCTGGTGAAGAACTTCGCTGATTTGTACACGTTGCAGATGACCGACCTTGTCAAACTCGAGCGGATGGCTGAAAAAAGTGCCGCCAACGTCATAGAAGCCATTGAAAAAAGCAAGACCCAGCCGTTGGCGCGCTTCATCGCAGCACTCGGAATTCAACACGTGGGCGGCCAGTCAGCCGAAATCCTCGCCGAAGAATTCGGCTCGCTGGATGCCCTGCGTAACGCCGCACTCGACAGGTTGGAAGCGATTGACCAGATCGGCCCAATAATGGCAAAGAGCATCTGCGAATATTTTCATGACGAGAAAAATATATCGGTCATAGATAAGTTGTTAGCTGCGGGGGTGAATCCGAAACAACCGAAGCGAAGAACGGCTGATGCGTTGGCGGGCAAAACAATTGTCGTCACAGGCACACTGGAAAACTTCACAAGGTCCGAGATAGAGCGCACGATAAAGGATAACGGGGCAAAGACCTCGTCGAGTGTCGGCAGTAAGACCGATTTTGTATTAGCCGGTAACAATCCGGGCAGTAAACTGCAAAAGGCCCGGCAGCTTGGAGTCCGCATCATCAACGAACAGGAATTTCTTGAGATGATTGGGAGAGCATAATGCACACGAACACTGAAGACAAAAGATATATGCAGATGGCACTTAAGCTTGCCGCTCGCGGATTCGGCGCCGTCGAGCCGAACCCGATGGTCGGCTGCGTTATTGTTAAATCCAACCAGATAATAGGCAAAGGATTTCACAAAAAATTCGGCGGGCCCCACGCGGAAATCAACGCCATCGAGGACTGCAAAACCATCGGGGCAAAGCCCGCCGACGCTACCATGTACGTAACGCTTGAGCCGTGCTGCCATCACGGAAAGACTCCACCCTGCACCGAGGCGATAATTCAGGCCGCACCTGCAAAGGTGGTGGTCGCCGCAGTTGACCCATCCGAACACGCAGGAGGCAAAAGCATCAGCCAAATGCGAAATGCAGGCATCCGGGTCGAGGTGGGGCTTTGCGAACAGGAAGCCAAACTTCTCAACGCCGGCTTCCTGAAATTCGCCAAGACAAAACGTCCCTGGGTCATACTTAAATGGGCTCAGAGCATCGACGGCAGGTTGGCCTGGGCCGATGACAGTATCACCGGCGACAAGTGGATATCCAACGAGCTTGGCAGAAAAGACGTCCACAGACTCCGGCGAAGCGTACAGGGCATCTTGGTTGGCATAAATACCATCAGGGCCGATGACCCGCTGCTGACACCACGACCGCCCAAAGGCAAAAAACCCGTGCGAGTCGTCCTCGACGCCAACCTGCAAATACCGCTCACATCCAAGCTGCTCAGGACCACCAAGAGCTTTCCTGTAATCATTGTAACCGACGAGGCATCAGCCCAGGCTAACATCACGAAGGTCAAGAGAATCGAAAAGAAGGGAGCCGAGATTGTGTATGTTCCCACCGTCGAGGGCAGATGCGACCTCGAAGCGGTTGTTACCGAGCTTGGCGCCCGCGGCATAGCGCAGCTCCTTGTCGAAGGCGGGGCCGGCGTGATAACGTCATTTCTCCAGGGTGGATTCGCCGACGCCGTGAAGGTCTATATCGCCCCGAAGATATTGGGCCGGGCCGGTACGGTCAGCATAGCCGACTCACTCACGCAGTTGATAAATCCGGAACTCTTGCGCCATGTCACAACTGACCAATTCGACGGCGACGTCTGCATCACGGGATTGTTGAAAGAACTCGAAAATTAGATAGGGAAAACACACATGAAGAATTTCGAAGTATTGGGCCTTCAGACCCTTCCGGAGATACAGCCCGGCGATGACCTGCCGCAAATGATCATCAACTGCGCCGAGAACGAAATCGGCGGCCTCCGCGACAGGGACATACTCATCCTTACCAGCAAAATCATCTCCAAGGCAATGGGACTACTCAAGAAGAAAAGGGATGTCAAGGTCGGCAAAGCCGCGCTCGCCGTCTCAAAACGGACCGGCAAAGACCCTGTATGGGTCCAGATGGTTAAGGATGAAGGTCACGAAGTCATCGGCGTCATCCCGCTGAATGGAATCTTCAGAGACCACGTTATGGATTCCTCACAGGATACACAATGCAGCACCGAACTGTGTGAACATGAGCAATGCATCTTTTTGACCCTTTCTCCGAAGGGCATTCTCCACACCTGCGACGCCGGTATCGACAGTTCAAACCATCCCGAAGGTATCGTAAGCTTTATGCCCCCCGAACCAGATGAAGCCGCTGAAGCCGTACGAGAGGAAATAATGACCGCCACAGGTAAAGAGCTGGCCGTGATCCTGGCTGATACGGAACTTATGCCGTTTGGGACGATGGATTTTGCGGTAGGTTCGTCCGGAATCGAGCCTCGCAGCAAGGAATTCGGCAAGGCAGATAAGTTCGGCAAGCCGAAAATCGGCGGTATGGACCTGACCGCCCACCAACTAACCGCAGCGGCCGCTCTGCACTTCGGCCAGGTGGATGTCGGCATCCCCGTCGCCGTGGTTCGCGGTTACGAATACAACGTTACTAACACTGAAAACATCGCAAACACCCTCTGGCCGACCGGCGATAAACACCAGGCCCGTCGCGCCATAAAGGAAATCATACACGCCACCGCAGGTGCAAGACCTTTCAAGCAAAGACTCCTGCTCAAAATTGCTTCCTGGTTTGTCTGAACCATACGGACCATAAAAAATATATGCGCTTCCTCGAAACAGAGCCGCGACCGTAAGGGAGCGGTCCCGGCGCGCCGGGATTGCCCGTGCGGTTATACAGTAGTACTTTGTCAAATTTAAATCTGTTAGTGAGCTAAAGTGAACTAAAGTGAACTAAAGTTATTAGGCTTCGCCAGCCTGCCGCGACGGGCGCAAGCACGGCGGGCAGTCGGGCTTTGTTGATTATTTTAACTTTAGGCACTTTAGGCACTTCAAACTTTACATACTCACAGATACAATATTGACAGACTAGTAGGTTGCTGCCGGGCGCATGTAATTTTTATGATTGGTATAACCAGTCTTAGAACGGAGCCGGATTACCTAATCAGCCCAAAAAAAATCAACATTCTTGACCAATTTGTCCAAAAAGCTCTTGATTATCGGTGGATAAAATGTATAATAGACTTGTTCTTGGAGGTAAAACTCGCCTGGAGACAGGGAGAATGGATGAGATGCAGAGACAACAGATCGCTGATTTCATTAGAGAAACGACCTCGCTCGTTGCTGAATGGGGTTTCGATGCCCCCAGTATGCACAAAGAAATGCTCCAGTTGCACGAGATAATTGGCCGCCTCATCAAGGCACGCTTTCGCACCAAAGACCCCGCCGCCAAAGCGCAACTGGCCGACCTTGAGACCCAGGCCAGAAACTGCCGTAAACTTATTATCCGGCGCTCTCTGATGTCGCATGACACCTAATTGACCACAATAGGGGACACCCGCTATTCTTACCGCCTGGCGCAGGGCCCTAAATTTTGAAAAAAAATAGAACATTTTGCTTTACATCCCACGCGGGGTATTGTATAATCCCCCCTGCAGGTGGAGGGCTCGGGCGCGGTGACCCAGGGACGAACGCTGCCCTGATAACGAGGCCCGGCAATAAAAAGCGGAGAATGGCCGTCTGAGTTCGTATTTCTACAGACGGTGTAAACAAGTTTGGGTATCGCAAATCCTCTATGGAGTTGGATTGTGCGTGCCGATGAATCTATGAAGGGGTGGTATTATGAACTTGGAAAGGAGACCACTTTCAGGTAGAGAGAAAGACGCCGAATCTGCTGAGCTTCTCGAAAAGCTCAGGGTCAGGCTGCACCATGACAACATCTCAGTTGCCCGACGAACTGCCTACAATCTGTCCTGGCTGCAGGAAGATGGACTCGAAATCTTGAAAGAAGCTCTGTATTCAAACACTGGCCGCGTAACTAAAACCGCAGCCTCCTATGGCCTCAGGAATATGCGCGGCAGAATGAAAAAATTGGCCCTGGAATGCCTCCAGGAAGGACTTGAGCATCACAGCAAAAATGTCCGCGAGGCATGCGACCGTGCGATCGGACTGTTGGGCAGGAAGAAACACAAGCCTTCTGCACCCAGGAAATCAGTCAGACGGCCCAAGTTCAGAATTCAGGACGTCCCTGCCGGAAATGTCCGAAGGCCCAGAGTCAGAAATAACTATAGGTAACTCAAACTGACCGTCCCGATGTATCGGGACGGTCAGTTTTCGAGTTGTTAGTCATTCTTACAGACCACGAAAAGACCGATAAACAAGCCGCCTCTCGGCGACTTGTTTCCGTTGCGGTACAACTGGGGCAAATCTGTGATGCTTACTATCAGTAGCGACGGCCGCCGCCGCCGAAGCCGCCTCGTCTGCCGCCACTGTCGCCACCACCACCACGCCCCCTGCGGGGGCCGGTCCTCGGGCGAGCCTGATCAACATTGATCACTCGTCCCTTCAAATCTTTGCCGTTCATTTCCGCTATCGCCGCCTTGCCCTCTTCATCTGAAGGCATTTCAACGAATCCGAAACCTCGGGGGTCGCCTGTGAACCTGTCCTTTACGACATTGACGGATTCAACCTGACCAAAGGCCTCGAACGCCTCACGCAATTCATCTTCCGTCACATCGTGTGATAAATTGCCCACATAAATGTTCATTCCGTATTCCTTTCTTAAAAAAGATTTGTACGAGAACAGAATTGACGGTAACAGCAGGTTCTCAAAATGATGCCGGTTAGATTGAGTTCTTCCCTATCAACGCTTCATTACGCGGCCATTCCTATTCAGTATACTACGCACGACCCGCTATTATATAAACCTTTGCAGGGTAAACAACTTTTTTTTGGAAAATATTTCAATATTTTTCACTACCTGTTGAAACCGAGTATCTCCGGCAAAAACCGTAGTTTCACTCACCATGCTCTCCTGTTTCCTCAACAAAAACCTTTGCAAAGTTCGGCAATCGAGGCAAAGTGAGACGAGCGGCTTGTCCATAGTTAAATTGCGAGAAATATATTTATTTTTTTGAACCCGATATACCCCTAGGGGGTATAATAGTAATGTTGGTATGAAAGGGGTAAAAGGTGAAGAAAAATCCAAGTCATAAGGATAACCTGGTCGCATTGAGACGAATCGAGGGTCAGGTTCGCGGCGTGCAAAAGATGATTGAAAGCCGTAAATATTGTATTGATATCCTGGACCAGATATGCGCTATTAGAGGTGCTCTGGCAAAGGTAGAGGAAAAGGTCCTGGGAAAGCATTTTCAAAATTGTGTTACTGAAGCCGTGGAGGGAAGTTCCAAGCAGGAAAAACAGCAAAAACTGGATGAAATTCTGAAACTGATACATCGGACACGCCGGGGGTAAAATATGGACAAGTGACCACATATTGGGGTCGTGCTTTCAGTGGGGAAACCGATGACGCTACAGGCCGGGATAAACTTGCAATTCGCGAGCGCGTGTAATATGGTGAATAGCAGAAGGCTTATGCGAAAATGTTTGCGTGTAGGAAGTCTCAAACCAAACAGACCGGTGGTAAATGTGCAAGGAGGCTTGAAATGAGTCAAAACGTTATCACGGTATGGCTGGCGGCAACAATTCTATTGGGGGCTGCGAGTTTTGCTGATCCTACGGAGGGGCCGCCTGAAGTCAACGGCTTGACAAATTTGCCGGATTACCTGCGATATGCAGCACTTCACAATGCGGGCCTGAAGGCTGCATTTCAACAATGGAAAGCGGCTGTGGAAGCCGTACCGCAGGCTAAATCGTTGCCGGACCCGCGGTTTACATACGCTTATTTCATTGATGAGGTTGAGACGAGAGTAGGTCCGCAAAGGCACAAGTTCGGCATTGCGCAGATGTTCCCGTGGTTTGGGAAGATTGAAGCAAGGACCGATGCGGCGTCGGCAGCGGCAAAGGCGGCAAGGAAACGATATGAGGCGGCGAAGCTGAAGCTTTTCTTCAGGGTCAAAGAGTCGTTCTATGAGTATGCGTATTTAGGGCGTGCGGTTGAGGTGGCCAGGCAGAATCTTGAGTTGCTAAAGCACTTTGAAGAGGTCGCCCGCTCAAGATATACGGCTGCTGCGGGCAGCCATCCGGACATTATTCGGGCACAAATTGAACTGGCGACGCTTGCGGACAAATTAGAGAGTATTGAACAGATGCGAGAACCAACAGTAGCAAAGCTCAACTCCATTCTTAACCGAGAAAGCGACCTGCCTTTGCGCTGGCCGGTCAGGCGGCCGTTAGAGCCGATACAGATAAATCGGCAGATGGTGATTGGCAAGTTGCGAGCTAATAATCCTGAACTGAAGGCGTTGGATTTTGACCGGGCCGCCGCTGAAAGCAAGGTAGAGTTGGCAAAGAAGAGATTCTATCCGGATATCAGTCTCGGCCTGGATTGGATACAGACTGATGATGCGCGAATGGCAGGGACTTCCGACAGCGGAAAAGACCCTATCATAGCGATGATTTCAGTGAATCTGCCGCTCTGGCGGGACAGCTATAAGGCCGGGCGGCGCCAGGCGGAAGCAAAGTTGAGGCAGGTATCAGCACAGAGGCTCCAGAAGGAAAACGATATTGTTGCGCAAACGGCGAAAGTTCTATATGAATTCGAAGACAGTGCCAGGAAGGTGGCGTTGTACGCAGATACCTTGATTCCCAAAGCAAAGGAGATGTTAGAGGCTTCGGAGGTAGCTTACCGGGCAGGGACTCTGGATTTTCTGAGCCTGATTGACGCACAGCGGACCTTGTTGGGCTTTGAGCTTCTCGGTGAGCTGGCCGTTACGGATTACCTGCAAAGACTGGCCGAGCTGGAGATGCTGGCGGGCGGCGAAATTGAGTAGAGAAAGGGTCGGTGTTGTGGATAATAAATCGTGGTGGAAGACCGGAAAAAATAGGATCATCGTACTGATAGTTGCGGCTTTTGCCCTTGGCTTTGTTGCGAGAGGCTGCCGGCAGAAGTCAGAATCGGTTGACAGTAGCGTATCCCAGGACAGTGAGGAAGAGGCCACCGTCTGGACCTGTTCGATGCACCCGCAGATTCACCAGCCTAAACCAGGCAAGTGCCCCATCTGCTTTATGGATTTGATCCCCGTAACCAGTGAAACCGGCCAAATTGGCGAAAGACAAATTTCCTTCTCCCAGGCAGCCTTAAAACTTATGGAAATTCAGACTGCGCCGGTCCAGCGTAAATTCGTAGAGGCACAGGTACGCATGGTCGGCAAGATAGACTACGATGAAACCCGCGTGAAGTACATTGCCGCATGGACCCCGGGCAGAATTGACAGGTTGTACGTGGACTATACCGGCGTCACGGTTAATAAGGGCGACCACATGGTCTATCTGTACAGTCCCCAGTTGCTCAGTACCCAGTCAGAGTTGATTCAGGCGCTAAAGTCGGTGGAAAATATGAAAGCAGGCGCCTCAGAACTTCTCAAAAGGTCAATCCTGGCAACGCTCACTGCCGCCAGAGAAAAGCTGCGACTTCTGGGTTTGACACCCGACCAGATTAGCGATATCGAAAAAAGTGGCCAACCCGTTGACCATCTTACCATTTACGCTCCCATCGGAGGCGTCGTCACTCACAAAAATGCCACCGAGGGGATGTATGTGCAGACCGGTACAAAGATATATACGATTGTCGATCTGTCGCAGCTTTGGGTCAAGCTCGATGCCTATGAGTCGGACATGATGTGGATAAGATACGGCCAACAGGTCGAGTTTACCGCCGAAGCCTATCCAGGCCGGACTTTCAAAGGCCAAATAACCTTCATAGACCCAATACTCAACGCCAAAACCCGTACAGTCAAGCTCCGGGTGAACGTTGACAACCTTGACGGCACCCTTAAACCGGGCATGTTCGTTAGCGCAGTTGTCAGGGCCAACGTTGCAGGAGCCGGACGCATAATGGATACCGCGATGGCGGGAAAGTGGATTTGTC
>CAZLWL010000004.1:0-6576 GCA_964563335.1 uncultured Pirellulales bacterium | reverse complement strand
GTTGCAGGAGCCGGACGCATAATGGATACCGCGATGGCGGGAAAGTGGATTTGTCCAATGCACCCGGAAATTGTCAAAGACTCAGCCGGCGTCTGTGATATATGTGAAATGCCCCTCGCCACCGCCGAATCGTTGGGATACGTAACGGTCGATGCGTCAGGTGAGGCTCCTTTAGTGATACCGGCTTCGGCGCCTTTGATTACCGGCCGACGTGCGGTCGTTTATGTTCAACTGCCAGACACCGAAAAGCCAACCTACGAAGGCAGAGAAGTCGTCCTCGGTCCAAGGGCGGGCGACTACTATATCATCGAATCGGGTCTGGCCGAAGGCGAAATAGTCGTCACCAACGGCAATTTCAAGATAGATTCGGCACTGCAGATTCAGGCCAAGCCCAGCATGATGAGCGCGCCCGGCTCAAGGGTAAGGGTTGAGACAACTGAAAGTCAGCATAATCAATGAAAGTGGAAATTTTATTTTGAAAGGGAAAAACAATGAAGACTCAAAGAAGAAAAATCGTTTCGTTCGGATTGACCGCAGCCGTGTTGCTGCTCGTAACGGTGGCGTTTAACGGTTGTAAGAAATCTGAGCCTCAAACCACGACAGGCCACGAAGGACACGACCACGCCGCTATGACAGCCGAGCCTGCCGAGATGGTAGAAGCAGCAAAGGCGGTGGTCGCTGAAGCAATCGAGCAGAAGACCTGCCCGATAATGACTAATAACCCCATCAATAAAAATCTCTTTACTGAATATAAGGGCAAGAAGGTGTATTTCTGCTGCCCGGCCTGTAAGCCCAAGTTCGAGGCGGATCCGGAAAAGTACATCGCTCAGTTACCGCAGTTCAAGCAATAAGGCCTTGGGTAGGGTATGCCTTGCATACCATGCTGGTAGTAACGGTTAAGCAATGGACGAACCAGGTATTCAAAAGCCGTCGCTGATAGACAATGTAATCCGGTTTTGCCTTGAGAATAAATTAGTAGTTGCCCTGTTGGTAATACCGTTTATCGGCTGGGGTCTGCGCGTAGCGCCGTTCGATTGGGAACTCGGAGGCCTGCCGAGAAGCCATATACCGGTTGACGCCATACCCGATATCGGCGAGAATCAGCAAATTGTCTTCACCGAATGGATGGGCCGGTCTCCGCAGGATGTGGAGGACCAGATAACGTATCCTCTAACAGTCTCCCTTTTAGGTATTCCAGGTGTTAAGACTATTCGCAGCTACTCATTTTTCGGCTTCTCCAGCATATACATCATATTCAAAGAGGATGTCGAGTTTTACTGGTCTCGCAGCAGGGTTCTTGAGAAACTCAATTCCCTGCCTGCGGGAACGTTGCCGGCGGGCACTCAGCCTGCGCTCGGCCCCGATGCCACCGCCTTAGGACAGATTTTCTGGTACACACTTGAGGGCCGGGATAAAAACGGCAATCCCACCGGCGGCTGGGACCTCGATGAGATTCGCACCATTCAGGACTGGTATGTCCGCTACTCGATTATGAGCGCAGAAGGCGTAAGCGAAGTGGCATCGGTTGGGGGATTTGTCAAGGAATACCAGATTGACGTGGACCCGGATGCGATGCGAGCCAACAGGGTCAAACTTGACGAAGTTTTTATGGCTGTGAAGATGTCGAACGTCGATGTCGGTGCCCGCACGATTGAGATTAACAAGGTTGAGTATGTGATTCGCGGGCTTGGGTTCATCAAGAACCTTTCCGACGTCGAAAATACTGTCATAAAGGTAAACGACAACGTCCCTATCTATATCAAGGACGTGGCACACGTTTCATACGGCCCTGCGCTTCGGCGAGGCGCACTTGATAAAGGCGGCGCCGAGGCCGTTGGCGGTGTCGTCGTTGTCAGGTACGGCTACAATCCGCTTGAGGCAATCAAGAACGTAAAGAAAAAAATCGAGGAGATTTCCCCGGGCCTGCCGACAAAGACCCTTGCCGATGGAACGATCTCGAAGGTAACGATAGTCCCGTTCTACGACAGAACCGGCTTGATTTACGAAACCTTGGGCACATTGGAAAGGGCGCTCACCGAGGAAATACTCGTCACCATCATCGTCGTCGTGGTCCTGGTCCTGCACCTTCGAAGCTCGGTGCTTATCAGCTCGCTTTTACCGTTAGCGGTTTTGATGTGCTTCATCGCAATGAAAACGTTCAAGGTCGATGCCAATATCGTCGCACTTTCCGGCATCGCAATAGCAATCGGAACAATGGTCGATATGGGCATTATCATCTGCGAGAACATATTGAAGCACCTTGACGAGGCCGCAGACGATGATAATAAACTGGAAGTCGTTTACCGCGCCGCAAGCGAAGTCGGAAGTGCCGTTTTAACCGCTGTCTCGACAACGGTAGTAAGTTTCCTGCCGGTCTTTACGATGACAGGAGCCGAGGGCAAGCTCTTTAAGCCTTTAGCGTTCACAAAGACATTCGCCCTCATCGCCTCGGTGATAGTAGCACTGACAATAATCCCGCCGGCAGCTCACATTCTCTTTACAACCAGGGGCAGCATTAAAAAAGCGATGCGCTATGTGCTGGGCGCGGTGTTAATCGCCGTCGCCCTTGCAGCGGGGATTATCCTGAGCTGGTCGATTGCAGTTGTTATCGCCGCAATCGGCTTATATCATCTATTGCACGAGAAGGTCCAGGCCAAGACAAAGGGACGCTTACCTTTTATTGCGAACGCCTTGGCTATAGCTATCGTGGGCATAATACTTACCAGCCACTGGCTGCCATTAGGTGCCGATAAAGGAATGGTGCGAAATCTGGTATTTGTTGTAGTCCTAATCGGTGGACTGCTTTTGTTCTTCAAAATTTTCCAGAGGTTCTATCCTGCAATTTTGCGTTGGTGCCTGATTCATAAGAAGAAGTTTTTGTTGATACCAGTTTGTCTTGTAATCGCAGCGGGACTCATATGGCGCGGGCTTGGAAAGGAGTTCATGCCGCCTCTGGATGAGGGGTCTTTTTTGTACATGCCGACAACAATGCCACACGCCTCAATCGGCGAGGCCCTGGACGTATTGGCTAAGCAGGATATAGCCTTTCAGTCGATACCGGAGGTTGAGTCTGTTGTCGGCAAGATTGGCCGCGTTGAAAGTCCTCTCGACCCTGCGCCTATATCCATGGTGGAAACCGTTATCAATTACAAGCCCGAATACATTCTCGACAAGGATGGACACCGTGTGCGTTTCAAATATGACAAGAAAAAACGTGAATTTGTGAGAGACGAAAACGGCCGGCTCATCCCTGACTCCCATGGCCGGGCGTACAGACAATGGCGAGACCATATCAAAACCGCTGACGACATCTGGGATGAAATCGTAAAGGCCGGTCAAATACCCGGCACCACGAGTGCTCCGAAACTACAGCCTATCGCTGCACGGATAGTCATGCTGCAAAGCGGTATGCGAGCGCCTATGGGTGTCAAGGTCAAAGGACCGGATCTCGAAACCATCGACAAGGTAGGCCTCGACATTGAACGCCTCTTAAAAGAGGTTCCCAGTGTTGAACCCGCCGCTGTAATTGCCGACCGCATCGTGGGAAAGCCCTACATTGAGATTGACATAGACCGCCAGGCAATAGCTCGATATGGTGTCCGCATTCGAGATGTTCAGGATGTCATCGAAGTGGCGATAGGCGGCCGGCGTATTACAACGACCGTCGAAGGCCGCGAACGATTTCCCGTCCGAGTCCGCTATATGCGCGAACTCAGGGACAGCATTGAGTCCATCGGCGAGATTTTGGTTCCGGCGAGCGATGGGGCCCAGATACCGCTGGTTCAACTTGCCAAGATAAAGTATATCCGCGGTCCACAGGCAATCAAGAGCGAAGATACTTTCAAAGTCGGCTATGTGCTCTTTGACATGAAGCCCGGCTATGCCGAGGTGGACGTGGTCGAAGACTGCAAGAGATATTTGGCCGAAAAGATTGACAGCGGCGAATTCGTCCTGCCTGCCGGCGCGAGTTATGTCTTCGCCGGCAGCTACGAGAATCAGATTCGTGCTCAAAAAACCCTCATGATGGTCATACCTTTGGCGCTTTTCATCATATTCTTAATTCTCTACTTCCAGTTCAAGGCCGTCACCACCAGCCTGCTCGTATTTTCAGGAATAATTGTCGCCTGGTCGGGCGGATTCTTGATGATTTGGCTGTATGCCCAGACCTGGTTCCTCAACTTCAGCGTATTCGGGATGAATATGCGCCATCTCTTCCAGGTCCATCCCATTAACCTCAGCGTCGCGATATGGGTCGGCTTCCTGGCCCTGTTCGGAATTGCCTCGGATGACGGTGTTGTGATGTGCACCTATCTTGAGCAGTCATTTAAAAAGTTGAAACCCACAGGAGTTGATGATATTCGCGGCGCCGTGGTAAAGGCCGGTGCCCGCAGGATTCGACCCTGTCTCATGACAACCGCCACAACGATTTTAGCGCTGATTCCCGTATTGACCTCCACCGGACGCGGCAGTGATATCATGGTTCCGATGGCGATACCATCATTCGGTGGAATGACAATAGAGATTCTTACCATGCTCGTCGTACCGGTGCTTTATTGCTGGATAAAAGAGGGCCAAGCCAAGAAACGGATAGTTACCGAGTAGGCTCTCAGAAACCGAACGGTGGTTTTTGCCGACAGGTCAGCGTTTCTTGTTCAGAACCTTCTTTGTTCGCAGGATGTGGTGGTAGTGCTGGGCGAAGCGATGGGCTTCGTCTCTGACATATTGCAGCAATTTTCTGGCCGGTGAAGTCGAAGCCAATTTCAATGGCTTATCACTTCCATGAATGAAAATCTCTTCCTTCCCTTTGGCAATTGAAGCAACGGCCGGCACGGGCGATTTCATTTCTCTAAGAGCCTGCTCAGCAGTGTGCAGATGGCCCAGGCCGCCGTCGATAAGGATGAGGTCAGGCCATAACTCCTCACCGGCCAGGGCATGCTTATATCGACGGGTGATGACTTCTTTCATACAGGCGTAGTCGTCGATGTCTTTGACCGTTTTGATTTTGAAGCGCCGATACCCGCTTTTGAACGGCCGCCCGTCAATGAACTTGACCAACGCACCCACGGTCTCGGCCCCTGCGATGTGAGCTATGTCGAACCCTTCTATAATCCTTATTGCCTCGGCCGTCTGGAATATCATCTGCAGCCGCCCGAGCGCTTCTGTGGGGTCCGGGGCAAATACTTCCGGCTGAACATTCCCTGCCACCGTGCCCCGGTCGTCTAATCTTTCTATCAGCCTGATACGGTCCCGATACATCGCGGCGGCTTCGTAATCCATGCCCGCTGAGGTCGCAGTCATCCGTTTTTTCAACTGCCGCAGCACGGTCGAACGCTTCGATTGGAGAAATTTAACCACGTCCTTAATTATCTGCTTGTACTCGCCTTTTTCGATTCTGGCGCTACAGGGCGCCGTGCACTGCTTTATGCTGTACAGCAGGCAAGGCCGGAAAAACCTGCGCTTTTCATCATTGCCGCGGATGTCGAGGTGGCACGTACGGAACCTGAATATCTTCTGTAGAACGACCAGAACAGCCCGCAGGTCCTTTACGCCGGTGAACGGGCCGAACAATCTGGTGCGAGTGCTTTTTGGGCTGCGCGTGATATAGACTCCGGGAAAATCGTCGCGCGTCGTAATCTCAAGGTATGGAAATGTCTTGTCATCGACAAGGTGCGTGTTATAAGGCGGATGAATGTCCTTGACGAGGCGGGCCTCCTGCAGGACGGCGTCAACCTCACTGCTGGTTTCCAGGTAGTCAACGGTGTGCACTTTGTTTATCATCTCGCCGATTTTCGGACCGCGAGTTGACAGCACCCCGCTGCCGGGCTGAAAGTAGCTGGACACGCGTGAGCGAAGGTTCTTGGCCTTGCCGATATAAAGGACCGTATCGCCGCCTGCCTTCATAAAATACAGCCCCGGCCCCGTGGGAAAGGTCTTTATCTTTTCCCTTATTGTCTCAAACCTGTCCTTTGTGCTTTTCGATGCCATGGTACTATTCTAATAATTCGACCCACTTGAAAAAAGGTTTTAACAGGTTAAAAATAATTCCTTTCGAATAATCCCAATTTACGCCTTGAATCTGAAAACCCGGCCTTACCAACACAGTCCACCGGCGATTCCCTCGGCCGTGACGGCGTTTACACCGTAATCCCGGCAAAAAGCGAATAATTGGGTTTGTTTGGGTTTGTTTGGGTTTGTTTTTAGTGAGGGCGGGGAGGCGATAATCTTCATATTGCTTTGTTATTACGGCACTTACGTTCATTTCGGCCTTTTTGTAATTGGGTTTGATTGGGTTTGAATTGGGTTTGTTTTTGCGGGGGCAAAAAGGCCGATTTTCTTCGTAATTGCTTATTATAAAAGCAGTTATGTTTATTTGGGCGTTTAGTAAATTGGGTTTGTTTTGCATTTTTTTGTTTCCAAATGGTACTATTAACCACGAAGTGCACGAAGGCCACGAAAGAATAGATTCCGGGTCCCTTCGGCTACGCTCAGGACAAGCAAGCCCGGAATGACAGAGTGAGCTGAAATTCCGCGCTAAAAATAAGATAATATTCAATTTTCAAATGCTCCAAACGAGGT
>CAZLWL010000003.1:29595-77396 GCA_964563335.1 uncultured Pirellulales bacterium | reverse complement strand
GTACCTCAGCTAAAGATGCCTGTAAAGATGCCTGTTTGAAGCTGGGCTGGCTGAACTTCACCAAAGGTTTATGGCCTGAAAGTGTCCATTACTGGGAACTATCCCGGGAGAAATTGGGGGTATCCCCGAAAGACTATAAGGCGCTTAATATACTATATCCATTGGGAAGAGCTTATGAAGAATTGGGGCGATTTGATTTGGCCGTAAAGGCTTATAGCGAATTTATAAATGTGGCTCCGTCGATTGACCCTCGCGTAGAGAAAGTAAAGTCCAAGCTTGAACAATTGGCTTTAGTCAAGTAATATAAAGATTATGATTGTGCAGGAGTTATACTATGAAAATTCTAAGTGTTTCTCATTTGTACGTTGTTTGTGCCTTGATGTTGGGACTGTTTGCTGCGTGGTGCGCTACGATGCCTCAGCTAACAAGTGGAGAGCAACGGGGGGGATGCAAGGAGTGCTCGAGTACTATAAATCCTTACTGTACAGACAAGCCAGGTCACACTTGTTACATTCGCCACATTGCGTGCTCTGGCGATGGCAGCCAAAACTGTATTCCAGCTCCAGGAACTGCTAGCGAGCCTTGTAAAAATAGCGACGACTGTGTAAACGATGGGAATGAAATGTGCATTTAAGCTTTCTCTATAGCGTTTTACCATAAAACGTCTGTTATAAAGAAAGGAAGTCTTATTATGAGTAAGAAATTTTATTTATTGCTTAGCATGGCTTTTGTAGCATTTACTGACGTTTCTGTTTTTGGTCAGGACAAAGACCCAAATGTGACCGAAGCCCTTCGCCATTACAGAGAATCACTTTCATATCTGCAATCCGTATCAATGGAAGTCGATGTAGAGTCCAGTGCGGAAAGATATGATCCAAATTTGGGTCCTGGGCGTCGCAAGCGCAAGGCAAATTACATTTTTCGGTGCGACAAGGATCGCACCGAATGGGTCGGACAGTCGCTGCTTCTCGACCATCAGGGTAATGTAGATCCGATCGGTAGCCGTTGTATTCAGATAATTATAACCGAAAAGTACTATCTTTACGTGCTCGGACCTCACAAAGAAAGGCCCTCTCACGCATTGATGATTGTCAACGATTACGAAGATGACCAAAAATTGGCGCTTGACGCCCCTGAATTAGGTGGACCCTTAGGCGGAAGAATTTTTGGAAACAACCACAAAAGCGTAGCCGAACTGCTCAGTGACTCTACTAACCTTTACCTTCGTAAAGGGCAGGAAAATATCAATGGTGTATCCTGTTATGTGCTTGAGGCCAAGACCAAACATGGTAAAGTAACCGCCTGGGTCGCACCTGAGAAAGGATACAGCACATTGAAGTGGATGATCCACAAAACAAATAGCGACCTTTTTGACGACAGGCCTATATCTTCAAATTCCTGGCTTGCTGTATTTGATTCAGTTGAAATTCGGCAAACAAACGACGTATTTACTACCACAGGTGGCATCCTGACTCTAACTATCAATTTCCCCGATGGACGTAAAGTTTCTTGGAATAAATACAAAGTAAGCGGCATTCAGTTAAATCCTGATTTTGAAGCACTAGGTGCGTTCAAGATTGATTTGCCAAATGGGACGCCTGTTTCGATTGACGATTATCCAGGCATCAGATACGTGTGGCAGAACGGTGAGATAGTTGCCGCCGATGACCCTACTTTTGATGAGATCGATAAAATAGTAGAAGAACTGAAGCAGTAAAAAAACAAGCAGAGAATCAAGGTTGAATTGAGCAAAATATAACAACAATGAACCTTTCATCTGCCTCATGTGCCAAACATTTATACCCATTCTTGTTGATTTTAGCTGTCTTACCTGTACTGGTAATTGCAGTCAGCGGCCAGGCGGGGAAAACGGTTGATCGCCCCTCTAAACAGTCTCCATTTCCTGCCTATTGTGGTATCTATTGTCTTTACATGACAATGAAATTTTTCGATGTGGATATCGAATCCCGACAATTGTTCAAGCCGGAATATATCGGTTCGCGCAAAGGCAGTTCATTAGCGGAGTTGCAGAAAGCGGCACGGGATAACGGCCTGTATGCGGTCCCTTTAGAAAAGCTGACCAGCAGAGAACTTCGCCGGTCGTCTTTCCCTGTAATTTTACACGTAAAATCTTCCTCGGATAAAAAGGACTACGACCACTACGAGTTATTCCTGGAAACACAGAACGTCCAGGCCAGGTTGTGCGACCCGCCCCAGCCGGTTAGACTGGCCCCTTTTTATGAGTTGGCTCCGCGGTGGGACGGAACAGGCTTGATAGTATCGGCAAAGCCTATCGACCTTGGAATTCTTTTTGCCCCTGCCCGTAAGCGATTTATAATTTATGCAGCAATCGCTATCGCGGTTATCTTGGGTGTTCGCTGGGGTCGGCGGCATTGGCTCATGTCAACAGCCACAATCTCGCGGCGTCAATTACTCGGCCTTTCGGCGGCACAAGGCGCAGGATTGGTACTGTTGGCCCTGCTGAGTGGAATGGTTTATCATTTCGTCAATGATGAGGGTTTCCTCGCCCATCCAAATGCCACAGCTTCAATTGAACAGGCCCATCTGGGCAGTTTCATCCCAAAGATAACCGGAAAGGAAGCTCGTGAGTTGCTTAATGCCGATACCGTCTTTATCGATGCCAGACCAAATGATGATTTCAAGGCTGGACATCTGCAAGGAGCAATCAATGTTCCGGTAGATATCGGTGATGATGAGCGCTACAAGGCAATGACTGGTCTCGCAAAAAACGTTCATATCGTGGTTTATTGTCAAAGTGATGGTTGCAAATCCGCCGAGAAGGTAGCTATTAAACTTATGTCGGATGGTTTTTCCAAGGTTTCTTTATTGAAGGGTGGCTGGCGCGAATGGGCGGGTGAAAAAGACTTCTGACTTGCAAAGCAAACGCCATTATGAAATTCGACAGACGAATAAAAGGAAGATTGCTTCATGTTTTTACGCTGGTTGTGCGATTAGGTCTCGGCTGCCTATTCTTATGGAGCAGTTTGCCAAAAATTCGTCAGCCATACGATTTTCTCTCCAGTGTGTATGACTACGAACTCATCGGTCCAAAGCTTGGGATGCTGACAGCAATGGCACTTCCATGGCTGGAATTGCTGGTTAGCTTGTGTCTGCTTGGTGGAATCTTTGTTAGCGGCGCATTGCTTGCAAGTATTGGAATGGCCGGCATGTTCACCTTTGTGCTTAGTTGGGCTTTGTACCGGGGGCTTGAGATTAGTTGTGGTTGCTTTGGTTCCAGCACAGGGGTAATAAGTTACTCCGTACTTATTCGCGCATTGGGGATACTGTTAATCAGCCTCGCAGCATATCTTGGCGTGGTTTTGTTGGAAGTTTGGTCTACCTATAGGTATAAAATGTGGGCCGAAGCTCTGTTCTGAAGTCTGTAATTAATTTTTTTGTTTTTGGGAGGTTTACAAATGAACAGATTGATTTTGGTAGACTATTTGTCATTTTGGGAATTGAAGAGAACCCTAGTTACTGTGGTCGCCCTTTTGGTGGTCTTAACACGCCCCTCCATAACGATCGGAAATATCGATATTACAAACAGATTTCAAAAATTGAAAGATCAATATCAAATCATTGATACGGTTCATGTTAAAAGCCAGATATCTACAAAAACTTACTTTAGGCGTCTACAGGACCCTTTAAGTAACGATGCTATAGTGCAACACAATGATTATGAATACTGGGCGAATAAGGAAGGTAATTACAGGGTTAATTCATTTTCCTATGACCCAAACGGAAACTTTGTAGGGGCCTGGGAGTTTGGGTGGAATGGAAGTCTTTTTCAACTGTTTGACAAACGCGGATTAGTTTTTACTTTTGGCAAAAAGGACCGTGAACAGAATCCTTGTGCCCCCGAAAATCCTTTATTTGCTCCACTGTCTTTTCTTGGCCGAAATGATGATAATTGCCCGGCTTGCACCCTCAAATTGGCGGATGTAAGAAATGTTGAGCAGTGGGAGGAAAGGATAAATAGTGCTGAAGTTGTCACAACGTCAGCCCAGACTCCAACTCAAATGGTTGTGGAAATCCCTGGAGGTGTAATGGATGGGAGAGATTTTGTTTTCCATGTATACTTTGTTGATAAACCTGATTATCTTCCCTTAAAGATCAATTGGGTTGATGCATCCGGAAATACAATTTGTCAAACCGAGATTACTGCGTATAGGGAAATTGACTTAAATGGGAAACAGACATACTGGCCGAAATCGATGCGCCATTCAGGCATGGATGCGAGTGGAGTCATACTAGTAGAACTACGTGCAGAGATAGAAGTTTGCGAGATTAATAAAGAATTGCCTCCAGATATATTTACAATTGATTTCTCATCGGCTGAAAGTGTTTGGGACGATGATGCTCAGATATTGCTGAAGCAGAAAGGTGTTAGTAATGAAGATTGAGTCCACTCTAAAAACCTGCTCAACGTTGATATTTTTCTAACTGTGTTTGATGTTGTCCCGATCATAGTTGGAGGTTTGCTGACTACTCCCTTTATTCATAGTTTATGCCACCTTTGAACCTTCGTCAATTTCTTCTTTGGCCAACTCTTTAAGTAGTCGGTACTGAAAAAGTCGGTCAGGCGCGGGCCAGGTCAATGATCGTAAGGTTTGGTGAGCAGTAAAACCGGCCAGAAAGCAGTAATTTGTAAAGCCAAAAAATAAAGTTCCGCAGCAGCCTGCGGATGTTGCAGCCACAGCCACGCAGAATGGCGTTGATCTTGTCGCCTTCAGTGCCCAGCAGATGGTTTCTCGCCAGCCTGCATCCGTTTTTGCTGTGGCCTATTACTGCTTCAACGACCGAACGACGTTTGAGCCAACGCCGTAAAGTCTTCGGCAATTTTCGCCACCCAAAACGAACAACATGAACATCCGCATCACCTCTGTAATCAGTTGGGCTTTGTACCGGGGGCTTGAGATTGGCTGCGGCTGCTTCGGTGCCGGATTGGAAGTGATAAGTTTCTCTGTACTAATTCGCGCGTTGGTAATATTATTAATAAGCCTTGCAGCATATATTGGGACGGTTTTGTCGAAAGGAAGCTAAAATGGGATATAAGTCATTTTTTTGTCTTATGGTTTTTGTATTGCTGCTGACGCCAGCGTCGCAGGCCGAAGCAATTACCACCGGCGAACTGGCTGACGTTATAGAACAGATGGAATCGGCCATAGTTGACATCTCTATGGAATATGAATTGCGCATTATCCCGCCTTCGACACACGAAGAAATCGAGGAGAAAACGGGGTTTAAAGTTTTAATAACCAAATATGGTTACAAGAAATTGAAGTTCTCCGCTGCAAGGCTGCTACCAGATTCAGATCCGAACAGACTTGATTGGCAGGCTCCCGGGAAGTTTCTTCGGGATTTGTCGTGCACCATTGTCACGAGGGATGGAAACTCATGGTTGGCTGTAGCGAAGAAGTCGTATAACGGCCAAATCGGTAAATCTTTAGATATAGACGACTTACCTAATAAGGAAGTTAAGGTTGGTTCCATCTCAGCGGAAAGTCCAACTATTTTCGTAACCTCGACACTATTGGGATTTTCTGTGTTTCGCCTTGCTTATAGTATGGAACCGATGCCTCTTTCGGCCAAGTTGCTTTCCAGCCGGCTCAGGGCCAAAGACAAAGTCCGGCTCGATAATGTAGTACGCAAGGTTGACGGATTCAATACAATCCGTGCCGATCTCCTTACCGATTTCCTTTACGAGGGAAACAGGCTGGTCTATGTGCGTATTTACTTTTCCGTGGACCATGGCTATACACCCGTCAAGTTCGAACACATGAAGGGACGCGACATGGTCGGCCTCAGTGTAAAGGTAGAGTCTTTAGAAGAGGTTGCTGAAGGCTTATGGTTTCCCAGCAGCGGAATTATCACAACGGCTGACAGTGACCGAGTGAATGCATATCAGGCAATCGGACCTATCATTGTTAATCAAGGCCTTGCGGATGAACATTTCGACATTGATTTTCCTGTAGGCACAGAAGTACACGATGAGATTCAAGGCAAGGAATACGTCACCAAGTAGGCCCCCGGAGAAAGCATCAGAGAAAATTCATGTTGTTCTTCTCTTTTTTTGCGGGAATTAAAGGGGGTCAGACATTTTTTATTTTAGGCCGGCGGCCTTTTCGGCGGATTCAACGGTGTTATAAAGCAGCATTGTGATGGTCATTGGGCCGACACCGCCGGGTACAGGCGTAATCAAGCTTGCCTTTTCCTTAACCGCCTCGAAATCCACATCGCCGGTGAGCCGATACCCCTTCTTTTTTGTCGGGTCATCCACTCTGTTAACGCCAACATCTATCACAACCACTCCGGCCTTTACCATATCAGCCGTAATAGTATTCGGTCTTCCGGCGGCGGCAATGAGGATGTCCGCTTTGCGGGTGTGGTCGGCAAGATTCTTTGTGCGCGTGTGACAAACGGTAACTGTGGCGTTGCCGGCAGCGGTTTTTTGAATGAGCATATTTGCAAGGGGTTTGCCGACTATGTTGCTGCGGCCGACGATGACGACCTCGGCGCCTTCGATTTTCACGTTGCTTTTCAGCAGCAGTTGAATAACGCCGTGCGGAGTGCAGGGCAGAAACGCCTTCTGGCCCAACATCATCTTGCCGACGTTTACCGGATGGAAACCATCAACGTCTTTCTCAGGGTCGATAGCTAACAGTACCTCACCTTCGTCAAGATGTTTCGGCAGGGGCAACTGGACGAGGATGCCGTTGATTTTCTCGTTTTTGTTCAACCTGTCGATGAGGGTCATCAATTCGGCCTGCGAAGTCTCAGCGGACAGACGGATATCTTCGGAATAAATTCCGATATTGTCGCAGGCCTTTTCCTTTGAGGTAACGTACGACTTCGAGGCGGGGTCGTCACCCACCAGTACCACGGCCAGGCCCGGGACGATGCCCTTGTCTTTGAGCTGGGCTACCTTGTCCTTTAACTCGGCCCGCATATCAGCGGCTACCTGTTTACCATCGATAATTTGTGCTGTCATGTGTAATTACTCCTTCATGTTTTGCTGTTAAGTTGCACGGCCAAATCCCGATGAAATCGGGATGGCACCCGGCCCCGTTTGCGGACGCAGCCGATTTGTGGGCATTCTACAGGTGTGGGGTATCGCAGTCAAGTTCACTTTTCAACTAATTATGGTTATGCCTATTGGGCAAAACTCTGTGAGCTTTTGCTCATTTATCGGACGAGTGTAAGCCAACGGAACAGTTGACAGTTGCCTGATGCAAAGGTAACATGATTTGTTGGTGATGGGGCCAAAACAAGTGGTTTTGCAAGCTGGAAAGGTTGCCAATGACGAATGTGACATTGATTACGGGTGACGGTATTGGGCCGGAAATCGCGGATGCGGCCAGAAGGTGCATTGACGCTACCGGTGCGGATATCAACTGGGAAGTGGCCGAGGCGGGCGCTGATGTGATGCAAAAGTACGGGACGCCGCTGCCGGAGGCGACCTTTGAGTCGGTTCGCAAGAACGGTGTCGCACTGAAGGCGCCTATTACCACGCCGGTCGGGACGGGCTTTCGGAGCGTGAACGTGTATATGCGCCAGGAACTCGACTTATATGCGTGCCTTCGGCCGTGCAAGAGCTACAAGGGTGTGCGGAGCAGATATACGGATATTGACCTTGTGGTCGTCAGAGAGAACACTGAGGACCTTTACGCGGGGATCGAATACGAAAAAGGCGCCGATGACACCGCCGAGCTGATTGACTGGCTGAACAAGCACAGCAAGCGAAAAGTGACGGCCGACAGCGGTATAAGCATTAAGCCGATTTCCGTCAGAGCGACGCAGCGGATTTTCCATTTCGCATTTGACTATGCTCTTAAGATGGGCCGGCACAAGGTAACATCGGTGCACAAGGCCAACATTATGAAGTACAGCGACGGGCTGTGGCTTGAGGTCAGCCGCGAGGTGGCGAAGGGCTATCCGGACATCGGGTTCGAGGACCGCATCGTTGACAATATGTGCATGCAGTTGATTCAAAAACCGGAGCTGTACGACGTGATTGTATTGGGGAACCTTTACGGTGATATTATCAGCGACCTTTGTGCGGGCCTTGTCGGAGGATTGGGTGTCGCACCCGGTGCCAACATAGGGGAAAAAGGCGCGATTTTCGAGGCCACTCACGGCAGTGCACCAAGGTACGCAGGGCAAAATAAGGTCAACCCGACAGCACTGATATTGAGTGGTGTATTGATGCTTCGGCATCTCGATAAGATGGTCGAGGCCGACAGGCTGGAAAAGGCAGTAGCTGCGGTGATTGCCGAGGGCAAGAGCGTTACATACGACATGAAGGCGGACCGTAACGACCCGACGGCCGTAGGCACGAAAGAAATGGCCGATGCTATTATCGCAAAGATGTAAATGGTAGGAGGGATAGATTGAACCAGAATTTCTACCGCAATTTTATTGCCGGTGTGAACGACAACTTCGGAGGGCGTCTGCTGCGATTTTTGCTCCGGCTGGTCTCGGCAGCATACCGGGTAGCGGTGGGCTTGCGTAATTTTTGTTACGATAAACACTTGCTGAGGACGTATGGTGTGGATGCTGCGGTGATAAGCGTGGGCAATATCACGACCGGTGGAACGGGTAAGACGCCGCTGGTTATATGGCTTTGCCGGGTGTTAGAGAAAAGATCATTGAAGTGTGCGGTGCTTACGCGAGGTTATAAAGTAGAGGGGGCCAAATTTGCGGATGAGCCGGTGATATTAGCCAAGTCGTGTTCGGGGGCGAAGGTGATTGCGAATGCGGACCGCGCCCAAGCAGCGAGAAAGGCTGTGGCCGAATTTGGCGCTAATGTTTTAGTGATGGACGATGGATTTCAGCACAGACGGCTTCGCAGAGACCTTGACATTGTGGCCGTTGATGCAACTTGTCCTTTCGGGTATGGTCATGTGCTGCCGGCCGGGCTGCTGCGTGAACCGACAAAGGCATTGCGGCGGGCCGATGCGGTGGTGATAACGCGGTATGACCAGGCAACGGCTGAGCAGGTAGAAGAGCTTGAGAATCAAATCGAGCAAATCGCACCGGATGCTGCAGTAGCGAAAGCCGTGCACAAACACCCATGCGCCAAGGCAATCAAAGGCCGGACACTGAGCATCGATGAGCTTAAGGAAAAAGTGATATTTGCTTTTTGCGGTGTAGGCAACCCGGATGCATATTTGAATCGGCTTGCGGAGTTTGGATTGAATGTAGTCGGGTCGAAGGTTTATAGTGACCATCACGACTACAACCACGAGGATATCTTGGATATTTATGAGCAGGCAAGGTCCTGGGGGGCGAATTTGATACTGTCAACGGAGAAAGACTGGGTCAAGAGCTCACTGCTTGCGCCGCGAGACGACGATATTATTTTTGCGTACCTTGCTGTTGAACTGGAATTTGTCGATGGAGTTGATAAAATAGAGGCATTGATTGACGAAGTTATTGGACGGTCAAACGGTTAGATGTCTGGATGGTCTTATGTATAAGAAACTGCTGAAGGCGGTAACAAACCTTGGGTCGCCGCAAGTGCTCGTTGTCGGGGATTTTCTTCTGGACAGTTACGTTTATGGTGATGCGTTGCGGATTAGTCCGGAAGCACCGGTGCAGGTGCTGAAGGTGGTGAATCGGGCGTACAGTTGCGGCGGGGCCGGGGCGGTTGCTGCGGATTTGACGGCCCTGGGCGCCGGGTGTATATGCATTGGTGCTATCGGGGACGATGATAATGGAAAGCTTCTGAAGGAACAGTTGACCGAACTAAAGGCGGACACTTCGGGAATAATTACACTATCGGACAGGCCCACAATCAGCAAACAACGGCTGATCGGCCTGGCTCAACACCGCCATCGCCAACAGTTATTGAGGATCGACGATGAATGCACCGAGCCTTTTGACGAAGCTGATTATGATAAAATTTTGAAAATCTACAGTGAGAAACTTTCGCAGGCAGACATTGTGTGCATACAGGATTATAACAAGGCGGTGGTCCAGCCGGGCCTTTGTCGCGAGCTTATCAAGCTGGCGGCCAAGGCGGGTAAAAAGGTTCTGGTTGACCCGCCTGTAATGGACGACTATTCAAAATACACGGGTGCGAGCCTGATTGCGCCTAACAGGCGCGAGACATCAAAGACCGTTGGTTTTGCGATAGAGACGGTAGAAGATGCCTCAAGGGCGGCCCAGCTTATCGCAGATAAGCTGAATGTTGAGGTTGTGGTAATTACGTTGGACAAGGACGGGGCGTTTTTGCGTACAAACGAGACAAGCGAGCACATACCGACAATACCTCGCAGCGTGTATGATGTTACGGGCGCGGGCGATATGGTGCTCGCGATGCTGGCGGTGAGCCTGGCAGCGGGGTGCGACTACACGACGGCGGTGCAGTTGGCAAATATAGCAGGCGGTATAGAGGTTGGGAAGTTCGGTGTGGCAACGGTGACGGTCGATGAGATTGTGAACGAGATTATTGCCGAGAACCGCGGTAAGGTCGGCAAGATCCACGATATAGATACGTTAGTCGATGTGTTGGCGTTTCATCGTCAGCAGAAAGAGACAATTGTATTTACCAACGGCTGTTTCGATGTTCTGCACAGGGGGCATATCGAGTTCCTGAAATTCTGCAAGGCCCAGGGTGACGTTGTAGTGCTGGGTCTGAATAGTGATGATTCCGTCAGGCAAATCAAAGGTTCGGGGCGTCCAATCAACAATCAGCACGACCGGGCGGCGGTTCTTGCGGCTCTTGAGACGGTGGATTATATCGTAGTTTTCGTGGAGCCGGACCCGCTTAAGACGATTGAAAAGGTCAAGCCCGATGTTCTGGTCAAGGGGCAAGATTGGGCGGATAAGGGTGTGATCGGGCGCCAATTCGTGGAGTCGGGCGGCGGCAAGGTGGTGCTGGCGCCTCTGGTTGAAGGTAAAAGCTCGACATCGACTATCGAGAAGATGCAATCAATGCAGGACAGACGAAGCGGGCCGGAAGACAGGCCGGAGGCGAGCAATGAGTAACAAAGCGATATTCATGGACCGCGATGACACTTTGATAGAAGACCCCGGCTATATCAACAACCCCGACCAGGTGAAACTTTTGGGCGGCGCGAGTGAGGCACTTATTGAGTTGAAAGAGATGGGCTACAAGCGGGTGGTTGTAACGAATCAGTCTGGTGTTGCCAAGGGGATAGTCAGCGAGCAGGTGCTCAAGCAGATACACAAGCGACTCCAAAAGCTGCTGGCACATGAAGGGGCAGGTATCGACGGGATTTACTATTGTCCATATCATCCGGACGGCGTAATTGAGAAGTACCGCGCCGAAAGCGAACTTCGCAAGCCTAATCCCGGAATGATTCTGGCAGCGGCCAGGGAAATGGATATCGACCTTAACCGGTCGTGGGTAATCGGCAACTCGTATCGTGATATCGCCGCCGGTCAGCGGGCCGGGTGTAAGACGATACTGATAAATGCGGCAATCGACCAGACCTACAGGAAACCAACAGACCCGGTTCCCGATAAGCAGGCGGTCAACATGAAAGAAGCTGTAAATATTATCAAAATGCACGACCGGGCCGGCATGGCGGCTAAAGCTGCACCAAGGCAGGAAAAGATTGAGTCCACATTCAAGGCTGAGGGATTGGGTAATCACACAGAAACCATACAACGTGGGCAGGCCCGGCAGAAGCCCCAGCCGGTGGAGGTCGCTATGGAAGTTAAACATGAAGAAGCTGAGGCCGCCAGGACAAACAGGCTGCTTGAGGAGATGCTGAGACACATTAAGGAAATGCAGCGTGAAGGGATGTTCGAAGAGTTCTCGATGGCAAAGGTCATCGCCGGTGTCATTCAGGTCCTTGTCCTGTTGTGCCTGTTTCTGAGCCTGGTGTTCTTAACAGATCATACCAAGAGCGCAGGTTCGGTGCACACAATGATCGGTTATGCGATAGTATTGCAGCTTATGGTGATAGCCCTTTACATGATGCGCGACCGGAAATGATTGGGCTTTCGGCTTGTGCTGTTTGTAACATGTCGAGATAGCATTGAGCGTAAATCGGGAAAAGATTTTGGTGTGGCTGCCATCTCCTGTCGGCGATGCGGTTCTTTGCACTCCGGCTTTGCGTGGGCTTGGCAAGAGGTTCGAGGGCGAACAGATTTATTTTCTCGCAAGCGAGACGGTGCGGGGTCTTTTGAGTCCGAACAGCTTCGGCAACGAGTGGGTCGATACGGGGCGCGCCGGCCTGACCCGGCTTGCATGCAGGCTCAAGGGGCACGGGTTTTCGCGTGCCGTACTTTTCAAGAATTCCTTCGGCTCAGCACTTACAACTTTTCTGGCGGGTGTGCCGGAACGAATCGGGTATGCCCGTGATTGCAGGTCGCTTTTCCTGACAGAAAGAATATATCCGCCAAAAGGTGCGGACGGGCGGTTTAAGCCGGTGTCGATGATTGATTATTATCTGAAGATTGCGGCCCAGCTCGGCTGCGGGACCGCGGACAGACATACGGAACTTTCAGTGAGTAAGGAAGATAGAGCGTCTCTGCCTGCGAAACTGCCCGGTGCGTTTTCACCGGCGTCGCCTCTGGTGGTTCTTGTGCCGGGGGGAGCCTTTGGGCCGAGTAAGCGGTGGCCTGTTGAAAGGTTTGCCCGCACCGCCGACTGGCTGGTCGAGAAATATGACGCCACGGTGGTTCTTTGCGTCGCACCTAACAAGATGGAGGCAGGAATTGCCGAGCAAGTTTGCAGGTTTGCTGAGCGAAAGGTGCATAGTCCGGCCGAAACGGGGCTGACGATGGGCGATCTGAAGGCACTTATTGCCGAATCGGATTTAGTCATCACCAACGACACAGGCCCAAGACATATCGCGATAGCGCTCGGGAAGAAACTGATAACGCTGTTTGGACCGAACAATCCCGAGTGGACCCAGACGGGCTATGAGGATGAGGTGCAAATAGTGGGCGAGGCGGAGTGTGTGCCGTGTGACAAGCCACAGTGCAGACAGGAGCGGCATCTTTGTATGGAGTCAATCAGCGTTGAGATGGTCTGCGGGGCTGCCGGTAAGATATTAGACGAGCTGAAAAAGTGAGTGGGCAAGAGAGCTGTCAAAAGTTTGTGAAACTGGCGGAGGGTTTCTTTGCCGATGCCGATTACGCACAGGCCTTTCGGGAACTCGGCCTGACCGGTATTGATAAGGTGTTTGATTTCGATGGAGGCAGGAGACTCGATAAGGCGGAGCTGGCGAAGCACCGAAGCAGGGTGCAGTTTGACCTGGCCGAGCCAAAGACGACGGTTTTTCTGAAGCGGTATGACCGGGTGCCGATATTGACTCAGATAAGGAACTGGCTACACCATCACAGGCGGGCAAGTACGAGCAGTTTTGACAGGTTGGGTGCCGGGCAGTTGGCCGCCGCCGGAATTAACACACCCGAGACCATCGCATACGGCGAGCAATGGGCGTGGGGTTTTGAAAAGCGCAGTTTCATAATAACGCGCCAGATTCAGCGGGCCGAGTCTCTGGAGCGCAAGCTGCCGGATTTTTTTTACCAGGAGCGTTCGGGCGAGAACCTGAAACGGCGCAGCGCATTTATCAAAGGCCTGGCGGATTTTGTAAGGCGGTTTCACGAAACGGGCTTTCGACATTGCGACCTGTATTTTTCTCATGTATTCCTTGGGGAGGTGGGCGATTTGTATCTGATTGACCTGCAGCGTGTGTTTAAGCCGTGGCTGCCAAGAGAAAGGTTTCGCGTAAAGGATATTTCGCAGCTTTACTATTCGGCTGGGGCGAAATATTTTTCGCGGGCGGACAGACTCCGTTTCTATCTTCGATACGCGGGCAGAAAGAAGCTGACGTGCGCCGACAAGCGGCTCATTCGGAAGGTCAACGCCCGGGCCAAAAGAATAGCCGCTCACGATACGAAGCACGGCCGGCCGGTCGGCTTTGCAATATGAGCCTTTGGCGGTTATAATCAGAAAGTAATGATTAAGACGGCCCTAATAATTGAGCGAGTGGACATTGCATTAGGTGGAGCGGAGCGGTCGGTCTTTGAATTGGCTTCTCAGTTGTCGCTGGCGGATGTTAAGGTTACGGTGTTGGCGGCAAAGGGCGAGACGCAGGCCGGGAATATTAAGATTCTTTGCGGGGCAGGCGGCGGCAAGCGGACGTCATTTGCCGAGTTTGGCAAAGCGCTAAGAAATCATCTCATAGATAACCATTATGATATTATCCACAGTACGCTGCCGTTTAGTTTCGTCGATGTATATCAGCCGAGGGGCGGGACTTACCCTGAGGCGATTATCCGCAATGCCGCAAGCTACCAAAACCCGATTGTTTCGTGGTACAAGATGACCACACATTACGCAAATGTCCGCAGGCTTGCTTTGCTTCGCGCCGAAAAAGAGTTGTGCAATGACTACAACCGCACGATCGTTGCAGCGGTTTCCGAATACGTAAAGCGGCAGTTCAAGGAGCACTATGGGCTTGGCGACGAGCGAATCGTGGTGGTACACAATGGGGTCAAGGTCGGCAAGGAGGTGCACGCGGAAAAGACGACGGAGCTGCGCAGACAGATTTTTGTGAAGCTCGGCATTACCGAAGCGATTCAGCCGGCAAAGTTTCTGTTCGCCGCCAATAATTTCAGGCTTAAAGGTCTGGCCAATTTTATTGAGGCTTTGGCGCTAACTGCGGAGGGCAAAACGGCAAGGCCGATATACCTTATCGTCGCCGGGGCGGGCAGTTCGAGAAGATACCGGCACCTTGCAAAGAAACTTGGAGTGAGCGAGAGAATAGTTTTTTTAGGGAGGCTGCGTAATATCCAGAACGCCCTTTCAATCAGTGACGCTGCTGTGCTGCCGAGCTGGTATGACCCGTGCTCGCGATTTATCTTAGAAGCGCTGGTTGCAGCGAAACCTGTAATCACTACACGATATAACGGTGCGGCGGAACTATTTGTGAATAAGCGGCACGGCATGGTGATTGACAGGTGCGATGACGTTGAAGCCTTAGCGGGCGCGATGAGTTTCTATGCCGATGAGGCAAACGCCGCTCGCGCCGCCGACGCGATAATACAGGATAATCTGGCTGAGAAGATATCTATTGTGCGACATGCAAGACAGATGGTTGAACTTTACGAGAGCATACTCAATAAGTCAGAAGTCAGAAGTCAGAAGTCAGAGGACAGAAGGCAGAAGGTAAATGATTGAGTTGTTTGTCTTTCTTATAGCGTTGGCGTATCTGTTTGGGTCGGTGCCGTTCGGTGTACTTATCGCAACGGCGCACGGTAAAGACCTTCGCAGCATCGGCTCAGGCAATATCGGTGCGACGAACGTCGCAAGGGCCTTGGGCAAAAAGTGGGCGTATGTGTGCTTTGTCCTCGACTGCCTCAAAGGATTAGTGCCGATGCTGATAGCAAAGCTGATAATCGGCGAGCTTACGGTGGGCGCCTTATCACTATGGCTGGCAGTGGGGTGCGCGGCAATAATGGGGCACATCTTTCCCATATACTTAAGATTCAAAGGCGGCAAAGGCGTTGCGACGAGTCTGGGCGTGGTTCTGGGCCTTTATCCCTATTATACGATTCCCGGCATTATCGCCCTTATCATCTGGGCGGGGGTGGTTTTGATATGGAGATACATATCGCTCGCCTCGATAGCCGCGGCTGTCGCTTTTCCAATATCTTTGATAGCGTCAATCGCCGTGTTTGGCGAGTGGAGGTTCCTGCAGCTTTGGCCTTTAATTGTAGTGGCCATGATAATGGGGCTTCTTGTTATCGTCCGCCACGCCGAGAACATTAAAAGACTCCTCGAAGGCTCGGAGGCAAAAGTCCTGCAGAAATAATTCTTTTGGCAAACTACAGAAATGAAAATTGGAGGTCGCCTATGGTTACCGATGAGGAAATAGTGAAAGCTTGTATGCCAATACTTCAAGATGCGCAAAAGGAGTGGGGTACTGTATTTTTGAACGCTTATCAAATATGGGGTGTTTTGAATGAAAAAACCAGCCCTATTTGCGAGCAACTGCGGGAGTCTTATGGGAAGGATGTAGGAAGGGGAGCGGGAGAACGCTTTACACCGGTTGTGAGAATTTCCCAAGCTCTGAGTCGTTCAAGACAAATAGAGCATTACTACATGGATGGAAGGTTGACTAAATTTAGGATTGGCAACGAAGATATAGAGCCTGGGTATCCAATCTATGATATCTTCCGCCTTCGTGAGAATAACAAGACGGCGGGTTAGTATTGAGCAAGATTCTTCATCCCGCGTGTCCCGATACATCGGGGATACATCGGGATTCAAAATGACAATGCAGACTATTAAGCTAATTTCTTGTCTAAGATTTGTGAGACTATTTTTGGGTTTGCCTGGCCTTTGGTTTTTTGCATTACCCGGCCCAAGAGGAAGCCGCGGGCCTTTTTGGTTTTTTTGCCGCCGGGGGCGGCGTCGGAGACGGCATCCGGATTGGTGGCGAGGACCTCATCTACAACAGCCTCAAGCTTGCCAGCATCGCTCGTCTGGATCAAATTAAGTTCGGTGGCGATAACATCCGGGGCCTTTTTTGTTTTGGCCATTTCCTCAAAAACAGTTGCCGAGGCGGTTGCGCTTATATCGCCGGCTTCGGCCATCTTTGCCAGCTTCGCGAGGTTGTCAGCGCTGATGCCTAAATCGGCTACGTTGCAGCCGGCTTCATTTGCCAGTTTCATGCCGGTCTGCGTGAGCAGGTTGCAGACCCTTTTAGCATCGGCTCCCGCTTTTACCGCAGCATCGAAGAACTCGGCGGTTTTTCTCTCGCTGGTCAATACGCCTGCGTCATAGTCGCTGAGCTTGTATTCAGTCGCAAAACGCTTTTGCTTTTCAATCGGCAGTTCACACAGGTGCGTTTTTATTTGGCTCAGCCATTCGGCGGTCAGCTCGACCGGCACAAGGTCAGGGTCGGGGAAATAGCGGTAATCGTGGGCCTCTTCCTTTTGGCGCTGAAGGACGGTAACTTCGTTTTCGTCATCCCAGCCGCGGGTGCTTTTGTTACCCGAGGCCATCGTTCGGCCAGTCTCGCAGAACTCGTCCAACTGTCTTTGGACTTCGAAAGCCACACTTTTTTCGACGGCACGAAAGCTGTTCAGGTTCTTGACTTCGACGATGGGCGTTTTGTGTTCGGAGCCATTCCTGATTATTTGCAGATTTATATTCGGCTCAAAGCGCATGTGGCCCTTTTGCATGTCGGCATTGGAGACACCGAGGTACCTGACTATCCTTTGCAACTCGACCGCCAGTGCCCGCACCTCGGCGGGGCTGTTCATATCCGGCTCTGTAACAATTTCCAGAAGCGGCGTGCCTGCCCTGTTCAAATCGACGGCGGAGAAATTGCCGAGGGTGTGTGTGTTTTTGCCGGCGTCCTCTTCGAGGTGGACCCTGATTATGCGAATCTTTTTGGTTTGGCCGGACTGGAGTGGTATCTCGATATAGCCGGCCTCGGCCAAAGGCAGGTCGTACTGGCTTATCTGATAGTTCTTTGGCAGGTCGGGATAGTAATAGCTCTTGCGGTCCCACTTGGTGAAATCCGATATTTTGCAATTAAGCGCCAACGCCGTCAAAACGGCAAATTCATAGGCCTGCTTATTCATGACAGGCAAAACCCCCGGCATACCGATACAGACCGGACACACTCTGCTGTTAGCTTCGCCGCCATAAACCAACTCACAGCCGCAAAACATCTTTGTTTTCGTGGCAAGGTGGACGTGAATCTCAAGCCCTACAACAACTTTGTATTCTGCGTCGCTCATTTTGCACAGTCCGCAAGCTTCGGCTTGCTTGTATGGTAATCGGTTTTGCTCTCGAACATTCTTGCGATTCTTAACAGCTTGTCCTCTGTAAAAGCCGGCGAGAGTATTTGCAGGCCTATCGGGAGATTATTTTTATCGAAACCGCAGGGGATACTAATCGCGGGCAGACCGGCGAGGTTGGCGGCGATTGTGTAGATGTCAGCCAGGTACATCTGCAGGGGGTCTTCGATTTTTTCGCCGATTTTAAAGGCCGTTGTGGGGGCGGTGGGCATCACGATGCAGTCGGCTTTTTCGAAGGCCCTTGTGAAATCGCCGCGGATAAGATTTCTGACCTTAAGGGCCTTTAGGTAGTAGGCATCGTAGTAGCCGCTTGAAAGGGCGTATGTTCCGAGCATAATTCTTCTTTTGACTTCTGCGCCGAAACCCTCTTCGCGCGACTTTGAATAGACCTCGACGTAATCCGCCGGGTTTTCGTTTCTGTGGCCGTAGTGTACACCGTCGTATCTTGCAAGGTTGCTGGAGGCCTCGGCGGTGGCGATCAAGTAGTAGGCTGCGATGGCATAATCCAGGTGCGGCATCCTGACTTCTATGATTTGAGCGTCAAGGTCTTTGTAGATATCCAGTGCCCAGGCCAAGGCGTTTTGAACATCCTCGTCCGCGCCCGCATTGAATTCGGGTACGACTGCAATTTTTAGTTGGGCGAGCGGTTCGTCGAGTTTTTCAAGATAGTCACACGGCGGCGCCATGTCACTGCCGACACTCGTACTGTCTCTTTTGTCGTGGCCTGCTATGACGTTCATCATCAGGGCGGCATCGGTAACATCACGGCTAACAGGTCCAATCTGGTCAAGGCTGGAGCCGTAGGCGACAAGGCCGAAACGCGAGACCCTGCCGTAGGTGGGTTTTAGACCAACTATGCCGCAGAAGCCCGCCGGCTGGCGAATTGAGCCGCCGGTGTCTGAGCCAAGGGCCGCAAAGCACATCCTTGCGGCGACCGCTGCCGCCGAACCGCCGCTGCTGCCGCCGGGAACTGTTGTCGTATCCCAGGGATTTACGGTTTGTTTCAGGCCGGAGTTTTCGGTACTTGAGCCCATAGCGAACTCGTCGAGATTTGTCTTGCCGATTATTATGGCGCCTGCGTCGCGGAGCTTTTGGACAACATGGGCATTATAGGGTGCGCGGAAATTTTCCAGAATCTTCGAGGCGCAGGTGGTTTCGCCGAAATCGGTACACATGTTATCTTTAATCGCCACTGGCACACCGGCCAAGTGGCCTGTCGATTCGCCGGCGCCGATTTTGCGGTCAATAGTTTGCGCTGCTTCAAGAGCGCCGTCTTTATATGTGCTGATGTAGGCGCCCACCTTGTTGTCGAGGGCTTCAATCTGTGCGAAGACCGCCTCGGTAGCGGTGACACTTGTAACGGCCCCGGCTGCGATTTTGTCGCGTAACTGTTTGCAGGTTAAATCTAATAGTGCATCGGCCACATATCACCTGTTAGTAACTATCTCGAAACACAAAATGTCATTCTGAGCGCTACCCTGTCATTCTGAGTCCCGGCGCGCCGGGAAAGAATCTATTATTTCAACCAACCAGACCCTTCGCTTCCCCTTCGACTACGCTCAGGGCTAAAGGCTAATTCAGGGTGACAGTTTCTTAGTCTATCATGCACCTGAATCGTCCTCGAGAATCTTAGGCACCTTGAAGAAGCTCTCGAAGTGCTTGGGGGCATTTTCAAGGGCAAGAGCTGTATCGAGTGATTCGATTACGACATCTTCCCGGAAGACATTATGGATCGGCAGACAGTGTGCCAGCGGCTCGACCGAATCGGTATCAAGCTCGTTGAGCTTTTCGATGTAGCCGAGGATGGCGCTCAACTGGGTGCTGAAGCGGGCAACTTCATCATCGGTCAGGTCAAGACGAGCGAGCCTGGCGACATGTCTGACTTGTGTTTCGTCAATTTTTCCAGCCATTTGCAATCGACCAAAAACAAAAAAGCGAGACAAAACGGGCCTCGCTTTTGGGGATCAATTTGGAATCCGGCGGAGGCCGACTCAGTCCGCTGCTGCCTCGGCGGGTTTATAGTTTCTCTTCGGCGGCTTTTCGACCAGGCCCATACGAATAGCTTTGGCGGAGACCCTAATCCTGCAGACCCTGCCGTTTACGACGGCGCGGACCTTCTGGATATTGGGCTTGAATTTCCTTTTTGTAATACCGGTAACTTTTTTACCGACGCCGCCGAGATATTTGGCTTTACCGCGCCTTGCGATACTGCGACCGGCCGTGGTTCTTTTGCCGGTAAAAAAACATACTCTTGACATCTCAATAATACTCCACCACAAACAATTCGAAGGTGTTGCAGCCATATCGGGCCGGGGCCTCACATTTGCCGCCACCTGTAAAGATGTACAAATATAAGGTTTGGCAACGATTTTGCAAGCACTAAAGCAAAATTTTAGTGCAAAAGGCGGTTTAATCGGCCCCAACGGCGAATTTTCTTGATTTATGGGCACTTTACCATAAATTTGATAGTGGAAAAAGAGGTGTTTATGGATAGTAGCGGCACACGCAAACGGGTTCTGATTACGGGTTGTTCGAGCGGGTTCGGGCTGCTGACGGCGGTGGCGGCGGCTAAAGCCGGCTACGACTGCATCGCCACGATGCGGAATATGGCCAAGGCTGATTACCTTCGCGGCGCCTTGAGGCAGGCCGGTGCCGATGCCGTGATTGAACAGTTGGATGTTACCGACGCAGAGGCAATCCGCGCGCTTGTCGCCAAGTACGCTCCTATCAATATCCTCATCAATAACGCCGGAATCCTGATAATGGGCTCGGCTCTTGATATTACTGAAGACGAGATGCGCAGCATCTTCGAGACCAACTATTTTGGCGCTGTGGCGCTTACCCGTGCGGTCGCAGCACAGATGATAGAGGCCGGCGGAGGGCTTATAATCAACATTGCATCGTTAGCCGGTCTTGTCGGCCATCCGTTCAACGCGGCATACGCCGCCACCAAACACGCTCTGATAGGTTTTTCTCGGTCGATCAGGCTGGAGCTTAAACCTTTTAATATAGATGTGGTTTCTGTTGAGCCGGGCTATCATAGGACGGAGATTATCCGGACGAATGCGAACCTTACGGAAAACTTCTATGACAGCCAGTCGCCGACGTTCGAATACAACAGGGGTTTCCTGCGGCTGATGCTGGATGAGATTGTTCCGCGTGCAGCCGAGGCAGAGGTTGTGGCTAAGAAGATCGTCGAGATAATGGGCACCGAGAAACCGAAGGCTCATTATGTCGTAGGCAAGGACGCGAAATTGCTGACAATTGCCAAGTGGCTGGGCTTAACCTCTTTCGTGGAGAACTGGATATACGGCAAACTCGTCAGAGCCACCCGGCGTGAAACCAAACGCGCACAGGTGAAGAAAGAAGCCAGAAGCCAGAAGACGGAGGACAGAGCACAAGGATGAAACTGAATAACTTTGTTCGGAATTTTGTTGCCCAAACCATTATCGGCATGGTTAAGTCTTTGCGAGGCGTCGGGGCCGTTGAGATAGATCAGCCTGGACGTTTCAAGAAAAGCTGGGTGATGGATCGGTAGCGAGATGATAGAGCTTGCCGGTATGCTGATGGTTGGTGCTTTGGGCAGGGGCTCAGGTAAGACTGAACTTGCCTGCTCACTAATCAAGAAGTTCAACTCAAAGTGCGACATTGTGGGGATAAAGGTAACCACAATAGAGGACGCCGACGCCGGCTGTCCGCATGGGCCGGGCTGTGGTGCATGTTCCTCGCTGGATGGGGATTATGACATTACCGAAGAGGCCGACAGCGAATCCGACAAGGATACGTGCAGAATGTTGGCCGCCGGTGCGGGGCGGGTCTTTTGGCTAAGGGCCATGAAGACGCACCTTGAGGAGGGAATCTCGGCACTGCTGGATATTATTGGGAATGATGTAATTTGTGTATGTGAGTCGAACAGTCTTCGGCAGGTCGTGGAGCCGGGGCTTTTTATAATGGTTAAAGGCCGCTGCGAGGAAGGCAGCAAGGCGTCTGCGAAAGAGGTTGCTCAATACGCAGACAGGCATGTGTCTTTCGATGGGAGCGGGTTTGATATCGATATGGACGAGATCGGACTGGCCGAGGGGAGATGGTCGTACAGGACGAGAGCGACGGCGATTATAATGGCAGGAGGCGGCAGCAGGCGGTTAGGGCAGGATAAAAGCATGTTGGAAGTAGCCGGACAGCCTATGATAAAACATATCTACGACCAGCTTCGGCCCCACTTCAACCAAATCCTTATAAGTTCCAATGATGTGTCAAAATACAGCTTTCTCGGTGCCGAGATTATTGCCGACAGAATTATGGGTCAGGGGCCGCTCATGGGGATTGCATCGGCGATGGAGACATCGGCGAACGACGTGAATTTTGTGACAGCCTGCGACATCCCTCAGATTGATACATTTCTAATGCGGCGGATGCTCGGGGAGTGTCGAGATTGTGATGGTGTGGTACCCAGATTGGGCGGGTCTCAATATGAGCCGCTTTTTGCGGTGTACCGAAAAAACATGCTGAAAACCATAAACGAATTGTTAGCGACTGGTGTGCGCAAGATAGATGAGGTGTACAAACATTGCAAGATTAGTTATATTGACATCGCTGACAGTCGGCGGCTCAGGAATATTAACACAATCGATGATTATCGGGAATTTGTTCATGAGTACAATGATACTATTTGAAGAAGCCCTCCAAATCGTTCTGAATTCTGCACGCCAAGTTGATTCTGAGCGTGTTGAGCTTACAGATGCTATGGGCCGGGTTTTGGCGGAGGATGTAAAGTCGGATATAGATATGCCGCCTTTTAGCAGGTCAAGTATGGATGGATATGCATGTCGCAGCGAAGACCTTGCAAATGAACTCACGGTAATTGAGACAATTCCAGCGGGGACCGTCCCGAAAAAGTCGGTCGGGCCGAACGAGTGTGCTAAAATCATGACCGGCAGTATGGTCCCGGAAGGTGCGGATTGTGTGGTAATGGTAGAGTTTATTGAAAATGTGGCTGAGAACACCATCCGTTTTGTAGGCAAAACGACAGAGCACAACATCCGCGAAAAGGGCGAGGATAACAAGGCAGGCGAGCTTGTAATGCGCAAGGGCACTTTGCTGATGCCGCAGCATATCGCGTTTCTTGCATCGGTGGGTCATGTACATCCTGTGGTTGCGAAAAGGCCGACGGTAGGGATTATTTCGACAGGGGACGAACTTGTCGGGCCACATGTTAGGCCGGACAGTTCACAGATAAGGAATAGTAACGGTCCGCAGCTTGTCGTGCAATTTTCAGGCATGGGTGCTGTCGTGCGAGATTACGGCATTGCCAAAGACACAGTCGATCAGATTGACAGCCTGTTCAAAGAGGCCGCCGGGGAAAATGATGTCGTTATTGTCTGCGGCGGGGTTTCTGTAGGTGATTTCGACTTTGTGCCGGGAGTGCTCAGACAAAACAATATCAGATTATTGTTTGAGAAGATTGCCGTCAAGCCCGGCAAGCCGACTGTGTTCGGGGTGTCGGAAAAGGTGTATTGCTTCGGAGTGCCCGGTAATCCTGTGTCGAGCTTTGTGATTTTCGAACTTCTTGTAAAGCCGTTTCTTTATAAGCTGATGGGGCATGATTACAAATATCGCGATGTTCAAATGCCTCTTGCTGAGCCTGTTACAAGAAAGCATACAAAAAGGCAGAGCTGGATTCCGGTAATAATGACGGATGAATATACGGCCAGACCCGTAGAGTATCACGGCTCGGCGCACATCAACGCGCTGTGCGGTGCCGATGGGCTAATCAATCTCGATGTTGATGTGGCTGAAATTGAAAAGGGAACCGTTGTTACAGTCAGGTTGATTTGAGGAAGACGTAGTATTGGTGGGCCTTGCGTGCGATGAGTGTTGACTATCTGAGGATTTCTGTTACGGACAGATGCAATTTGCGGTGCATTTACTGCGTTCCTTTGCGTGACTGCGAGTTTATAGAGCGCAAAGAGATTTTGACGTTTGAAGAAATACATCGCATCGCTGGACTCTTTGCACAATGCGGCATCACCAAAATTCGCCTTACGGGGGGAGAGCCGTTAGTCAGGAGAAATATCGTTCAGCTCGTACGGCAACTGGCCGGCACCCCAGGTATCGATGAGTTAACACTTACAACCAATGGTGTTCTTCTTGAGTCGATGGCGGCTCAACTTAAAGCTGCAGGTTTGAAACGGGTGAACGTGAGCGCAGATTCAGCCCAAAAGGAAAATTACAAACAGATTACCGGTTTCGATTTGCTAAAGAAGGTAACGAGTGGTATTTACAAGGCGTTACAGGTTGGCCTGAAGCCCGTTAAGATCAATAGTGTTATAATAAAAGGTGTGAATGTTTCGCAGATTCCAGCCCTTGCGCGGATGAGCATTCATCTGCCGGTGGCGGTGAGGTTCATAGAGTATTGCCCGACCAGCAGGTACACAAGGCCGGCGAGCGACTATGTGCCCAACAGCGTAGTTCGCAAGATTATCGAGGACAGGTTCGGCCCGCTTTCGGGTGTTGTGCGTGGTGATGGTAACGGGCCGGCTATGTATTTCAAGATCGCCGATTCCGCCGGTTGTATCGGCTTTATAAGCGGCAGGAGCAGTTTTTTCTGCCGGTCGTGCAATCGGCTCAGGTTGACCAGTGACGGGAAAATCAGGCCCTGTCTGTATTCGGCTTACAGCTATGACCTGAAGGAATTAATCCGAGTCGGCGGGGCAAGTGACCGGCAAGTGCTGAATTTTTTGAAGAGGATAATCGCTGAGAAGAGCAACTATACGAAGCTGAATTCGTTTACGGAGGAATTTTGTATGCGCGATGTTGGAGGCTGAGGACTATGGCGAATGACGGTGGCATGGTGGATGTGAGCGGCAAAGATATTACGGTCAGGACTGCAAAGGCGGATGGATGCATTTTGCTGGGCGATGAGTCGTTCGAGGTCGTCAAGCGGGGCACATGCATCAAGGGCGATGTATTTGCAACAGCGAAGGTGGCGGCAATACAGGGGGCAAAATCGACGTCGGCGATAATTCCGATGTGTCATCCGATTACGATTGAAGGGGTCAATGTTGACTTTACAGTTAATGAGGACAATAAATCCGTTACTGTATGCGTGACCGTTAAGTCGTCAGGTAAAACTGGTGTGGAGATGGAGGCACTTTGCGGCGTAACTGCTGCCTGTCTTACTATTTATGACATGCTCAAATACACGGGTAAGGCGATGACGATAGGCGAGATAAAACTGATTGAAAAGACGGGCGGGAAAAGTGGCGACTACAAGAGATGAGGTGGAACACGTGAGTGGACGAGGCAGGATTAAGGCTATATCGGTCTCAAAAGAAAAGGGCACGCAGAAGGTCAATGTCGCCGAAGCCGAGTTGCGCACCGACTTTGGCATCATTGGAGACGCTCACGCGGGCAACTGGCACAGGCAAGTGAGTTTGCTTGGGGCGGAATCAATCAATAAGATGATTAAGCAAGGCGCCAAGGTTGGTCCGGGCAGTTTCGCCGAGAACATCACGACCGAAGGGATAGAACTTTTGGCTCTTGAAGTCGGCACTAAACTTAAGCTCGGCCAAAGTGCTGAGCTTGAAATCACGCAGTTTGGAAAGAAGTGCCATAGTCGATGCGAGATTTTTGAACAGGTGGGCGATTGCATAATGCCGCGAGAAGGTGTTTTTGCGAAGGTAACCAGGGCCGGCCGACTCGCCGTCGGTGATGTTATAGAGGTGGTTGACCGGCTCTGATTTGTCGCTGGGTTCTTTGGACTTTTTACCTTTGCGCTTTTTACCTTCCCTTAGAAGGGCCTGTTCTTTCTGCCGGATTTCTTCGCGCTTGGCGTCAGCTTTGGCCTTTGCCTCGGCCTCAAGTGATTTCATCGCTTCCTTAATCTTTTTGAGCCTTTCCTGCTTAAAACGCAATTCCTCGGGCACTTCATCACCACGCTTGCCTTTGCCATATTTGACATCTTCAGCGTCATCGACGCTCTGTGCCTGGGCCAACAAACGCTTAACCTCGGCTTCGAGTTCTTCAGCTTTCTTTTCCATTCGACCATAACTCATAGCTTTATGTTTGGAGGCATTGGCTTTGACCTTGGTGCCATCTAATGAAACATGTCCCAACTTGACCAGACCGACCTTCCGGCATAATTGCAATGCTTCCACAAATAATCCGGCCAGGGCCTTGAGGTGCCGCTTGCGAAATTCAGGATAGATTCTGCCATTCACTCACCGCAGGTTTTGTTGATTGTTGCACATTCTAATAGTTTTCAAAGATCGTTCTAAAATGGAATCCGTGAATTGTATAGGTTATGGCCAGCCGGAAGAGCCGCAGACGCCGAAAAAGCCTATCGTGCACAAGGCCATAACAAATCCAAGAAAGTGTTGCGACTTGAGCCGATTAGCCAACTCAAAGATAGAATGTGTCGGACAGTCTGGCGGGAGAATGTTCAAGATGTTATCAAATATAGTCATGAAAAACCTGTTATTCGCCGCCTGGAAAAACTCCTCGCGGCCTAAAATCGGTCAGTTTGAGATGTGTTAATTATAGCAAAAACGCGAGATTTTTCCAGAAATTCCTGACCGGCCAAATCAATGGCAAGCGCTTGTCAGCCCAAGGGTCCCGGATGCACAAATGTTCAACGGCTTCATATCATCCTTGACATCTCTGTCGTCAGAGCATAATAAGGTGGAGTAAAAGATGTAAGCTGGCCGGAGAAGTCTTGAGGATTTACTCTCTTACGCCGGCCACAATTCTCTGGTTCTGGTTTTGAGGCTTGAAGATGGTTGTAACACGGTTTGCACCTTCGCCAACTGGTTATCTGCATATAGGGGGGGCCCGGACCGCCCTGTTCAATTGGCTGTTAGTTCGAAAAATGGGCGGCAAGTTCCTGCTTCGCATAGAGGATACCGACCAGAAGCGGAACACCCCGACGGCGGCCAGGCAGGTCATGGCCGATTTGCGGTGGCTGGGCCTCGAATGGGATGAAGGGCCCGAGGTCGGAGGTGCGAATGGGCCGTATTTTCAGTCCCGGCGAAAGGACATCTACGATAAATACATAAAACAGCTTATCGATGAGAATAAGGCCTACTATTGCTTCGACACGCCCGAAGAGCTGCAGCAGATGCGCGAAAAAGCCCAGGCTGCAAAGGAAAACCTGATTTATTCCCGTCCCGAGGGATTTCCCGGGACCGAAGCGGTCAAAAAGGCCCGCAGGCAGGGCAGGCCCGTAACGGTTCGTTTTGCGATGCCTGCGGTCAAAAACATTGTAGTCAACGACGTGGTGCGTGGCGACGTTACCTTTGCCGCCGGCGAAATCAGCGATTTTATCATACTAAAAAGCGATGGATTCCCGACGTACCATTTTGCCTGCGTGGTCGATGACGAACTAATGCAAGTTACGCACGTCATCCGCGGCCAGGAGCACCTGATGAACACACCCGGTCATCAGGCGCTGCAGGATGCTTTAGGCTTTCGCAGGCCCATATATGCACACATGTCGGTAACTGTGAGCGAAAGCGGTGGCAAGCTGTCCAAGCGAGAACGACCGAAGGCCTTGAAACAAGCGATTAAGGCCCTGGGCGAGGTTGACCCTGCCAGGTTTGCGGAGATTGCTGGTATTGAGCCCGAAGAGGTCGAGTCTTTTGTTAAGGGTAAAACCATACCTGATATGTCCAGCGTCGATGCGATGGCCGAATATCTCGGTGTGCATCTGCCGGAGATAAACGTGGTTGATTTCTTCAAGAGCGGATATCTGCCCGAGGCAGTTGTCAATTTCCTTGCGCTGTTGGGTTGGAATCCCGGCGACGGGCGTGAGATTATGCTGCTCGACGAATTGATTGGTGCGTTCGATTTGGGACGTCTGACAAAGGCCAACAGCCTGTTTGACCGCAAAAAGCTTATAGCCTTCAACACCGAACATGTCCGGATGGTTGGAGATGCTAAGCTGTTGGGCCATTTCAGGGATTATCTCAAGGCCACCGACTCTGCGGTGGCTCGCGCGGATGATGCACTGCTTGAAAGATTTGTGAAAATAAACGCCGGCGCGAGAACTTTGGCAGACATCGAGAAGAAGAGCAGGTTTATTTTTGTCGGCAACGACGAGGTTCAGTACGATGAAAAAGCCGTCAAAAAAGTCTTGCTCAAACATGATGGATTGGTTATCCTGCATATGATAGGCGATAGATTAGCCAAGCTGGATGAGATCACGCCCCGGATTATCGAGAACATGCTTCGGGGCCTGGCCCGGGAAAGGCAAGTAGGGCTTGGCAAGGTCGCCCAGCCTTTGCGTGTTGCTATCTGTGGAACGACGATAGGTCCGCCGATTTTTGACTCGGTTGATATCCTTGGAATTGAGAACACTCTCAGGAGAATAGAAAATACGTTGACAAAATTTGATACAGAAGCTCAGTCGATGGAGTCTTGATATATGTCACTTTTGGTTACTGGTTCAATCGGTATTGATACTGTGAAGACACCTTTTGGTCTCAGCGAAGAGTGTATCGGTGGCTCGGCAGTGCATTTCTGCATGGCGGCCAGTTTCTTTTCCCCCGTTCGTTTCCTTGGTGTAGTTGGCCAGGACTGCCCATTCGACCTGGCCGACGTGTTTAAGGGCAGGGGTGTTGACCTTCAGGGGCTTGAAGTCCGCGCCAGCAGCAAGACCTTCCGCTGGGCCGGGTCGTACGAAGGTGATATGAATGAAGCTAAGACCGACGGCGTTGAGTTGAACGTCTTGTCTGAGGCACCGCCGTCCGTTCCCGAAGCATACAGTGACAGCGAATACGTCTTTCTGGCAAATACGGCGCCAGCCCTGCAAATGGAGCTTCTCGAACAGGTTACAAATCCGACTTTTGTGGCCGCTGATACCATGAATCACTGGATTGTAACGACCGGCGATGACCTGAAGGAGTTGTTGGACCGGGTCGATATGTTAGTCCTAAACGAGGGAGAAGCGAAACTGCTCACGGGTCAGCGCAACCTCACGACCGCTTCGCAGAGTATTCTGAAGATGGGTCCGAGAGTTGTTATTATCAAGAAGGGTGAATACGGTTCGATGATGGTCAACAGCGACGGTGATTGCTTCATTCTGCCTGCTTTTCCGACGGCTGTCGTAATTGACCCCACGGGTGCAGGCGATTCCTTCGCGGGGGCACTGATGGGTTATCTTGCCCGGGCTGGTAAAGTCGATGTTATTTCCTTGCGAAACGCGATTGTCTATGGCACGGTAGCAGCGTCATTTACCATCAGCGATTTCTCCATTCACGGGATAAAGGCGGTTGACAAGGCCGACGTGGAAGAAAGATTTGATGCTCTGCGAAAAATGACGCAGTTTTGAGGAGTTGGTAGTTGGTAGTTGGTAGTTCGTAGAAGAGGAGTCGTAATACGCCAATATAATAATGCGATGCTTTATTGCTATAGATATTGACGAGGGTATCAGAAACCAGATAGACCGCTTACAGCGCGAGCTGCAACAAAAGACCGGCCTGACAAGGCCTGATGTCAAGTGGGTGGACCCGGCCCTTATCCACCTGACGCTGAAATTCTTGGGCGAAGTGAGGGACGCCGAGGTCGCCAGGGTTTGCAAAATCGCCGCCAGCGTCGCTGCTAATCATAAAGGCTTTTCCATTAGTGTTGGCAAAGTTGGCTCGTTCGGCCCTGCCGCCCGAGTGCTGTGGGTCGGAATCGACAGAAGCGATGCCCTGTTGAACCTGCAAAAGGACTTGGATGAGCAGCTTGCCCAAGTCGGTTGGCCGGGCGACAAGAAGCAATTTGCCGGTCATCTTACGTTGTGCAGGATAAAGAAGCCACAAGCCGGCAGAACACTACAAGGGCTAATAGAAGATTACAGCGATTTGAATCTCGGCTCATTAGGGGTCGATTCAATTTACGTCTATAAAAGCGAATTGACAAGCAGCGGACCAATTTATACGGTGATAAGCACGAACTCATTGAAAAAACTAAATAATTGAGACCCAATCAGAGGAGAAGAACATGGGTAAGACGAAAAAGGCTGCTCCTGCAGCTCAAAAAGCGACTTCCAAAGCCGGCGCTCTTGAAAGGGCGATAGCCCAGATTGAAAAACAATACGGTGCCGGCTCAATCATGCAGATGGGCCAGGCCCAGTTCGCCGAGGTCGAGGGTATCAGCACAGGTGCGATTTCCCTTGATTTGGCTCTGGGCGGCAGCGGCGTCCCGAAGGGCAGAGTTACCGAACTCTACGGGCCGGAGGCCTCCGGCAAGACAACCCTTGCGCTTCACGTTATCGCCAATGCACAAAAGGTCGGCGGCGTTGCCGCTTTCATCGATGCCGAGCATGCGCTCGACACCACCTGGACGAAAAAACTCGGGGTCGATATTAACAGTATGCTCGTCAGTCAGCCAGACACCGGCGAACAGGCCCTTGACATTACCGAAATGCTCATAAAATCGAACGCAGTTGACATCATCGTCATTGACTCGGTTGCCGCGCTCGTACCGGCTGTCGAGGTACAAGGCGAAATGGGCGCAACCCACATCGGCCTGCAGGCCCGGATGATGAGCCAGGCGATGAGGAAGCTGACAAGCGTGATAAGCAAAAGCAGGACCTGCCTGATATTCATAAACCAGATACGGATGAAAATCGGCGTGATGTTCGGCAATCCCGAGACAACCCCCGGCGGCAACGCCTTGAAGTTCTACAGCTCCGTAAGAATCGACGTAAGACGCATATCAACTATCAAGGATTCAGCCGGTCATGCCGTGGGTAACCGCGTCAGGGCACGCGTTGTAAAGAACAAGGTCGCCCCGCCTTTCAAAACCTCTGAATTCGATATCATGTTCGACAGCGGGATCAGCTATGAAGGCGACCTTATCGATCTCGGTATCGAGTGCGAAATAGTCCAAAAAAGCGGCGCCTGGCTCAACTACGGCCAATTGCGATTAGGCCAGGGAAGAGAAAACTCAAAGAGATTTCTCTGTGAGAATCCGGAACTCGCCGCTGAGATTAAAGATAAAATCCTCGTTGCAAAAGGCATGATATCCACGAGTAACTAACTACTCAAACTGACCGATTATGGATTGAATATTGACTGTAAGTGTTTTATTGACAAGAACATAAATTAGCTTGTCATTCTGAATCCCGGCGCGCCGGGACTCAGCATGACAACAAAAAACGGTCAGCTTGAGTAACTAATATTTTCAGGTAAGGCCAGGTGCTTACAGCAAAACAAGTCAGAAGCTCGTTTATTGACTTTTTCAAAGACAGGGACCACCAGTTCGTCCCGAGCACTCCGGTTGTGCCTGTCGGTGACGAGACACTGCTGTTTACAAATGCCGGGATGAACCAGTTCAAGGATATTTTCCTCGGCTTGAGGCAATCTCCTTTTGCACGCGTGGCCAACAGCCAGAAATGCATAAGGGTCAGCGGCAAGCACAACGACCTCGAAGAAGTGGGCTTCGACACTTATCATCACACCTTCTTTGAAATGTTGGGCAACTGGTCATTCGGCGATTACTTCAAGGCCGAGGCCATTGAATGGGCTTGGCAGCTCCTGACCGATGTCTATGGCATGAATCCTGACAGCCTGTGGGCAACCGTCTTCGCCGGTGATAAAAAAGAGGACCTGCCGCCGGACGAAGAGGCCAAATCACTCTGGCCGAAGGTAACGACCATACCAGCCGGGAGGGTTCTTGCCTTCGGGAAAAAGGACAACTTCTGGGAAATGGGCGACACCGGCCCGTGCGGGCCGTGCAGCGAGATACATATCGACCTCGGGCCCCAAATGTGCAACATGAAGAATGCCCGCGGCCACAAGTGCAGGGTCAACGGCGGATGCGCAAGATTCATTGAGTTGTGGAATCTTGTTTTCATACAGTTTAACCGCAAATCCGATGTTGAGCTTGACCGGCTCTCGGCCAACTACGTGGATACCGGCGCCGGCCTTGAAAGAATAACCGCTGTTCTGCAAAATAAATCCAGCAACTACGACACGGACCTGTTCAGCCCTATCATTAAAGCCATCGCCGATGAAACCGGGCACAAATATACATCGCGGTTGGAAAGCGAAACCGACAATGCCTTCCGCGTCATCGCCGACCATATTCGCTCCGTTGCGTTTGCGATTACCGACGGGGTGACACCGTCCAACGAAGGCAGAGGCTATGTCATCCGCCGGATACTTCGCCGGGCGGCAAGGTTCGGTCGGGTCCTTGACATGCACGAACCGTTCATACACAAGCTCGTAAGCGTCCTGGCCGATACCATGGGCGAGGCGTTTCCTGAAATAACCGAAAGGGCCCAGTTCGTCACGACCGTTATCGAGGCCGAGGAGGCGAGCTTCGGCAGAACACTTGACAGGGGCCTGGAGATTTTCGCCTCGGCAGCAAAAAGGGCAAAGGGCGGTACCATCAGCGGCGAAGATGCCTTTCAGCTTTACGACACCTACGGTTTCCCGCTGGACCTGACAGAGCTTATGGCAAGAGAACGAGGGCTGAAAGTCGATACAGACCTGTTCAATGAACTGATGGAAGGCCAGCGCGCCCGCGCCCGTGCGGCCCAAAGGTCCTCTTCTGTAGCAATAGACCTGACCGACGCCCAGCTCCCTGCAACCGATGACTCGGCAAAATACCGAGCCGATAGCTGTATCACGAAAGTTGCGGGCTGGATAGATTCAGCAGGTTTTCATACGGACGGGACCCCGGCCAATCAGGACGAAACTATCGGTCTTGTTCTTGAGACAACATGCTTTTATGCAGAAGCCGGCGGTCAGGTAGGCGACTGCGGTATCGTCAAATCGACGCAGGGTCAATTTGTTGTCGAAACAACTGAGAAAATCGGCGATTGCGTCCTCCATCAGGGCAAACTCGCCCAAGGTGCCATCTCGGTCGGGGACGAAGTTACCGCCACGGTGGACAAAGACAGAATCTCCAGCAAAAAGAATCATACAGCAACACATCTTTTGCAGTGGGCTTTGCAGCAGGTCCTTGGCGAATCGGTAACTCAGCAGGGCAGCCTGGTCTGCCCCGATTATCTGAGGTTTGACTTCACCTATCCGAAGGCCCCGACAAGTCGCCAACTGAAGCAGGTCGAGCATCTTGTTCATGAAAAAATTGCCGAAAACATCCCCGTGGCCTGTACGGTCATGCCCATTGCCGAGGCCAAAAAATTAGGCGCAATGGCCCTGTTCGGTGAAAAATACGGCGAAAAGGTCCGCGTTGTTGCGGTCGGCGCCGAAGATGAGAGCACCGTTAAAGACGCTTTCAGTCGCGAGTTTTGCGGTGGAACGCATGTCGCTAATACCGGCGAAATTGCCAGCTTCAAAGTGACAAAAGAAGAAAGCATTTCCGCCGGTGTCCGCAGGATAACCGCACTGACAGGCCGGGCACTTAACGATTATCTCACGCAGCGAAGTGAAATCATCGATGACCTTATCGAGATGTTGAAGGTCCCCGCCGAGCAGCTCCCCAGCCGAGTCCAAAAGCTAATTGACGACAACAAGGAATTAGCCCGGCAGTTAAAGTCCGCCGCCAAAAAGGGTCAGCCAGATATAATAGCCCAGGCCAACGACCTTCTCGACGATGCCGAAAAAATCGGCGGCACTGCCTTGATAGTCGGTCAGGTCTCGCCCGCCCCCATCGAGCAGGTGCGTAGCGCCATCGACAGCTTAAAGAAAAAGGCAAAATCCGCTGCCATTGTCCTGGGTTTCGTCGAAAGTGATGGTAAGGTAACACTATTGGCCGCCATGACCGATGACCTCGTAAAGAAAGGCCTAAGCTCCGGTGACATTGTCAAAATAATCGCTCCGGTCATTGGCGGTGCCGGTGGCGGAAGACCACATTTAGCCCAGGCCGGCGGAAAAAATGCCACAAAACTAAACGAAGCGCTGGAAATCGCGACGAAGACTCTCGAAAGTAAACTGAAAGGTCGTTAGTCAGCTACAAGGTTTCGTTGGCGGATTTGTATGCTCGGCGTGCCCGCTAAGTGGAACTGTCAGGGCCTTCGGTTGCACGTTAGAAGTCTGTTGCAAGTTGAAGTATTTGGGCTTCGGATAAGACCCTCTCGAATATCTTGACATCATCAATCTTGCCATCAAAGAACTGTATGCCGCCCAAATATGCCATTCGGCCTATCTCTTTGTCATAAGATGCATCCGAATTATAGCTGCCATCGCCGGCGTTAGTTATTGTCAGACCATCCAGAACGGAATTGGCACCTTCGCTGGTAACAAAATAGAAGCCGCGTCCTTGATACTCGAAGTCGATAATTGTGGCAGCAACTACGGCCTGGTCTTGTGGGTCGGTGCTTCTGACGGTGATGGCTTTGCCGGCGAAGTCAATATCGCGGTTACCCCCCACCCGTGTACGTGCCCGGGCAGACCACGACAATATCCCCGTTATTGGACGCGTCGATGGCGGCCTGGATGGTGGTGTAGTCGGCGGGTCCATCATCATCCACTGTAATAATATCCGCGCGGCAGGCGACCCCCAGCGTGAGGCACAGCCAAACCGCAAACACCCTCTGCATACCCCTCACTCCTCAAAATCAAATTGTAGCCGATTCGTATCCGTCTATTATACTGATTATCGTCTGATAATCAAGTATTTTTTTGGCAAAAACTCGTCATAATGCGTTTTTTGGCCGTTTTTGAGCCTCAGCCCCGTATAATAGCATCTGGGTCAGTTGCATTAACGGCCCGCATGAGAAACTGCTGTAACGCCCAGCTCGAAAAAGTCTTGATTTTCGCTTGTTTTGGCACATAATTATGAACTTCTTTGAAACATAAAGCGTAAAAAAATAAACTCATTTTCAAGAGCCCTCATATTTGGTCTGGCCCGGATTTGAGGGATTCGTTCAGTAACAAAAGATTTAGGAAGGAGAAAGTCTTTATGGCGACAGATGTTAAACAAATCAGCAATTTGGTTCAGCAAAAAAGCGAGTTCGTACGTGCCCTTTTTGGGGAGTTCGATAAGGTAATTGTCGGCCAGCGTTACATGCTGGAGCGCATGCTCGTCGGCCTCTTGGCCAATGGCCATATCCTCCTTGAAGGCGTGCCGGGCCTTGCCAAGACCATGGCTGTAACGATCTTGTCGCGGGCGATAAATGCAGATTTCAGGCGGATACAGTTTACGCCTGATTTGCTGCCCGCCGATTTGATTGGCACCCAGATATATCGCCAATCCGACGGCCAGTTTTACACCCGAAAAGGCCCAATCTTTGCGAATATCATATTGGCAGACGAGATTAACAGGGCCCCGGCAAAGGTACAAAGCGCTCTGTTGGAGGCCATGCAGGAAAGGCAGGTTACAATTGGTGAGGAGACCTTCGGCGTTCCCACCCCATTCCTCGTACTCGCCACACAAAACCCCATCGAGCAGGAAGGAACGTACCCGCTGCCTGAGGCCCAGTTGGACCGGTTCATGCTGAAGCTCAAGATTGACTATCCCAACAAGGAGGAAGAGCGACAGATTCTCGACAGGATGGCCGTTACTGATAAAAAGTTTGACATAAAAGCGGTCATCAGTCCCGCCGACATTGCAGACGTCAGAAGCGTTGTTGACGAAATATATATTGATGAGAAGATCAAGGATTACATCGTCGATGTCGTTTATGCCACGCGCCAGCCGGACAAATACGGCCTCGAGTTGGCAGACTTCATAAGCTACGGGGCCTCGCCCCGTGCCACCATTTACCTCGCTGTTGCCGCCAAGGCCAACGCCTTTATCCAGCAAAGGGGTTACGTTACACCCCAGGACGTTAAGACCATAGGCCCGGATGTCCTCCGCCACAGGGTCATCGTCAGCTATGAAGCCGAGGCCGAGAACAAGACCAGCGACGATATCATAAAGACGATATTCGATAATATCGAAGTGCCGTAAGGAAGTTGAAAATTCAAAACGCAAAGCGAAAAACCATAGCGTAAAACTCAAAGGTTTTGAATTGTGAATTTGCTTCGTAAAAAACTTTATAGGCGTTATTCTGAGTCCCGGCGCGCCGGGAAAGAATCACAATCCTTCGTGCGCCCCAGATTCTTCATCCCGCGTGTCCCGATACCTCGGGGATACATCGGGGTTCAGAATGACAATTTTCAGACCTTTTCTACAAAGCGTGAATTATGGTTTTTCGCTTTGAGCTTTCAGTTTTGAGTTCCTTATGATACCTAAAGAACTAATCAAGAAAATCAGGCAGATTCAGATATACACCTCCCGCGCGGTCAATGCGAGCTTTGCCGGCCAGTACGAAAGTGTTTTCAAGGGCAGGGGCATGCAGTTCGATGAGGTCCGCGAATACACCCCCGGCGACGACGTTCGCTCCATCGACTGGAACGTTACCGCCCGTACCGGAAAACCCTACGTCAAGCGATTCGTCGAGGAGCGTGAGATGACGGTGCTTTTCGCTGTTGACTTAAGCGCCTCAGGCGATTTCGGGACGGTTAACAAGGCGAAGAACGAGCTTGCCGCCGAGTTCTGTGCGGTGCTGTCTTTTGCGGCCGCGAAAAACAACGACAAGGTTGGCCTGCTCATCTTCACTGACCGGATAGAGCTTTACATCCCCCCGAAGAAAGGAAGCAGCCACGTGTTAAGGCTGATTCGCGAACTATTGTATTTCAATATGCCGCCCGGAAGAACGAACATTACCCAGGCCCTTGAATATATTGCCAGGGTCACTCGCAAAAAGGCCACGGTCTTTCTTGTCTCCGATTTCATCGAAACCGACTTCAAGACGCCCCTGAGCCTGCTCAATAAACGGCACGATGTAATCGCTGTCTCCGTCCGCGACCGTGCCGAGGTCGCCCTGCCGGGGGCCGGACTTATCGAGTTCGCCGATGCCGAGACCGGCGAAGTCATCCTCGTCGATACCTCCAGCACCAAATTCCGAAATCGATACGCTCACAGAACCTCGGACCGTTTTGACCAGCTAAAAAGTCTGCTAAGGTCGATTAACGTCGATTGCATAAGCATAAGCACAGCCAAACCCTATCTCCAGGATTTGATCGCATTTTTCCGCATGCGCCATCGCCGGTACTAAACGTTCAAGGAGAGCCGAATTATGAAAGAAAAGCTGGATTTCTCACTGCCCGAAAGCAAACCCAAAAATCCCATCGCCGGCAAAATCGCAATTTTTTTGCTTTTACTTTTGCTTGTGCTCGGGTTGCTGAACCTCACCCGAAAAATTACACCTTCGAGCCCTGCCGGCAGCACGACAATTTCACAGCTTTCGGCTGAGCAGACAAAGCAGTTAGCACTTAAACTTGCCCGGCGAAACCTCTACGGACGTGCAGCCAGGGTCTGGCAGGATTACCTTGCCACCGCTAACCTGGGCGACATCGACCGGGCCAAGGCCTTATTTCAGGTGGGCACACTGCTGGAAAAGGCGGGACACCTCGAAGAGGCGATTGAATACTACTATCGCAGCGAAAGCGTAGCTAAGCTCGACGAATTAGCCGGTCAGATTAACACCCACATCAAGGATTGTTTCGAAAAGCTCGGCAAATTCTCCGCCCTCCACTATGAGCTGATGGACCGCACCAGCCTGGAAGACTCACCGCAGGCAGGTGCGAAAGTTGTCGCTGAGATAGTCCCTGAAAAAATAACCGAAGCCGACCTGGACGCGATAATAGAAAACAACATTGATAATCAGCTCAGTCCGATGGCTGCGTTCATGACTGCCGAGCAGTTAAGCGAGCAGAAAAAGAAAATGCTCCAGCAGTTTGGCACCTCACAGGCCAAGAGCCAGTTTCTTCAAAGCTGGCTTGCCCAGGAAATCCTGTACCGCCAGGCCCTGAAGGAAGGCTTAAGCGAGGAGGAGCAGGTCAAAAAGCTCCTTGATGACCTCGCCCGTGTCGTCCTCAGCCAGGAAATGATGAGCCGCGAGCTTGCCGCAAAAATCAGCATAACCGAAACCGACCTCCAGACTTATTATACGGCAAATAAAGACAAGTATATTGAACCGGCGAATGAAGAGGAGGGGACCTCTCAGCGACAAAAAACCTTCGACGAAGTGAGGCAGCAGGTAATGTCGGAATTGCTGGACCAGAAACGCCGCGACGTCCAGCAGGAATACATAAAGCGAATAATGGACCAATACAACGTTATCATCCATACATCTGCCCTAACGCCGTCAAGCGAGACTGAAAAATGAGCGCAAGAGCACAAGAGCATAAGAGCATAAGTTTGTTCGTACCTTGTGTGCTTATCACTTGCGCACTTATGTTGGTTTGCGCAGGTTGCCGGAAGGATAAAGCACCGGGAACGACAAAATCAGAATTCAAGATTGATAAACTCTTCGAGCGCGGGCCGCTTGCCGTCCATGTTCGTCTCGATAAAGACAAGATGACTATCGCCGAGACCATCCTGCTCCAACTCGAAGCCGCGATTGACCCGAAATACGAGCTGCAAATGCCTCAAGTCGGAACCCAGCTTACCAACTTCGGTATCGTTGACTGGGACAATTTAGGTGACAGGCTCGACGAAAATAACAACGTGGTCAGCACCTATCAGTATCGGCTTGAGCCGTTCCTTTCCGGCAATTACCAGATACCCGCTTTCACATTTGAATTCAGCGACGCCAATAGTATCGCCGGGAAGAAATATACCCTTGCCACCGAGCCAATCGACATCGAGATTACTTCTCTCTTGGGCGAAGACCGCGAGAACCTTGTCATAGCCGACATTGAAGATGTCGTGGATATGCCGAAGCGGGCCTCATTTTGGCCGCTCTGGACACTGGGTGGCTGTGCCGTCACTGGCGCCGTCATAATCTGCTGGCTCTACCTGCGGCGAAGGCGCATTCAGGAGCTTGTCAGGGTCTTCAAGCCCGCCCATGAAATCGCCTACGCAAGGTTAAAGGCCCTCGTCAAAGATGATCCTGTCGCCGCCGGCAAAATCAAGGAGTTTTACGAACGCATCAGCGATATTCTCCGACACTATATCGAGCATCGCTTCGATCTAAGGGCCCCGGAAAGAACCACCGAGGAATTCTTAGCTGAACCGGCACTTGCAGATGTTTTTGGCGAGGCCGACAAAAAAATGCTTGAAGAATTCCTGACACATTGCGACCTCGTAAAGTTCGCTAAGCACAGTCCGGCGCATGAGCAAATTCAGCGAACATTCGATTTGGTCACCGAATTCATAGAAAAAACAAAATCGGACGAACGAAAAATCGACGTAACAAACGGCATACAAACACAAGAAACTGTTGAAGTGGTGAGTGGCTAAATGCAACTGTATTCACCATGGGCATTGTTGTTGCTTTTAATTTTGCCCGTCGCGGCATACCTGACGCGGCGAAAGAGGCGTACCGCTGCGGTCAGGTTTCCGAGCCTGACGGACATGAAGGCGGCCCTTATATCCTGGCGGCTCAGGTTAAGGCCGATTTTGAAGCTGCTCAGAGTTTCCTGCCTTGTTCTTTTGATAATAGCCCTTGCGCGCCCGAGGAAAGGGACCAAAATCTCCGAAACAGCCACCGAAGGCGTAGCAATAGAAGTTGTTGCCGACCGCTCGGGCAGCATGCAGGCCGAGATGGATTATCGCGGCAAGAAGCTGAACCGCCTGGAAACTGTCAAGGGTGTGCTCGCTGAGTTCATCAAGGGCAACGAAAAAGACCTTTCCGGCCGAAGCAGCGACCTTGTCGGCCTTGTTACTTTCGCCCGATACGCAGACACAAAGTGTCCCCTCGTGCATAGCCATGATGTCCTGCTCGAGTTCCTCAGGCAAACCGAGATAGTGAAGATGCGTGCAGAAGACGGCACAGCCATAGGTGATGCCCTCGCGCTGGCAGCGGCACGACTCAAAAAAGCTGAAGAGGAAATCGAGCAAAGAATGGCCCGCCTGGGCCTTGCCGACCAAGCTGACACCGCCAACGAAGCCGGATTCAGGATAAAGAGCAAGGTAATCATCCTGCTCACCGATGGTATCAACAATGCCGGCCAATATAGTCCCCTTGAGGCCGCCCAATTAGCTAAAGACTGGGGCATAAAAATTTACACAATTGGCATCGGCTCAGCCCAGGCTTATACGACCATTCAAACCATGTTGGGAACCTACAAAGTCCCGACGCAGGACAACATTGACGAAGGCCTGCTTAAGGCGATTGCAGAAAATACAGGCGGCTTCTACGGAAGGGCCGGCGACGCAAAGGCCCTTCACAAGATCGTCGAAAAGATAGACAGCCTTGAGAAAACCGAAGTTAAGTCCATTCAGTACACCCAGTACGCCGAGCAATTCGGCCCCTGGGCACTGGCTGCATTGCTGCTGTTGGCCGGCGAAATGCTCACCGGCTGTACAATATTTCGAAAAATACCGTGAAGGAGAGCTAAAAACTTAAAGTTAAAAGGTAAAAACCACATCTCAAAACTAAAAATTTTTGCTTTGTGGAAAATTTTTAAATGTCATTCTGAGTCCCGGCGCGCCGGGAAAGAATCTTGTTCGTTCGTAAACACGAGATTCTTCACCCCGCGTGTCCCGATACCTCGGGGATAAATCGGGGTTCAGAATAACAATTCTGATGTCTTTTCTACAGAGCAAAACTTTTGAATTTTGCACTTTGGTTTTTCGCTTTGAGTTTTTAACTTTGCGTTTATTGAGAGCGAGTTATGAATCTCGGAAATGACAATGCGTTATGGTTACTGTTCATGGTGCCGGGGCTTTTACTGCCCGCATACATCTGGTGCTTCTGGCGAAAGACCCAGGCACTGAGGGTATTGGCCAGCATCGACATGCTCAAAAAGATTAACAGTAGCGTCAGCATCAAGAAGCAAATTGTAAAATCGCTCATGCTGGTCATAGCCTTCATAATTATCGTCATTGCCCTCACCGAGCCGAAATGGAACCCTCAGGCCCAGAAGATAAAACGAAAAGGCAGAGACATCGTGATACTGCTCGATACTTCCCGTTCGATGTTGGCCGAAGACATCAAGCCAAACCGCCTTGAGCGAGCCAAGATAGCCATCATCGACCTTATGGAGACGCTCAGAGGCGACAGGCTCGCCATCGTAACCTTCGCCGGCAACAGCGCCATAAAATGCCCACTCACTCAGGACTATGCCTTCGTCCGAATGGCACTTGCAGATATTTCTACTGAAAGCACAACCAGGGGCGGCACATTGATCGGCGACGCCATTCGCAAGGTTACCGCCGAGGTCTTCGACAACCAGAGCCGCGAGTACAAAGACATAATCCTTATTACCGACGGCGACGACCATGACAGTTTCCCCGTTGACGCCGCCGAAAAAGCCTCCACCACCGGCATCAGGATAATCGCTATCGGATTGGGCGATGACGATACCGGCTCGCGGATTCCAATTACCGGCCCCAGCGGAGAAAAGACCTTTCTGAAACACGATGGCCGGGAGGTCTGGTCAAAAGTCAACAGCGATATGCTCCGCCAGGTCGTCTATGCCACCGACGGCGGAAAGTATCTGGCCGTTAAGCCCGGCACAACACTCGACCTCGGCCAAATCTACGAAAAGCTCATCGCCTCGGCGCAAAAACGCGAGCTTGAATCCGTAACGATGATGCAATACGATGAAAAATTCCAGATATTCCTCGTTTTGGGTATTGTGCTCATCATTTGGGAGACCTTGATAAGTGAACGTAAGAAAACTTGAAATTGTTTTGATAGTCTTTCTGGTCTTGGCCGCCACGCAGACAGTGTACGCCGATTCCGCGCGGGATTTGCTGCGCCAGGGAAACAGACTGTACGCAAGCGAGAAATTCAACGATGCCATCACACAATACGACCAGGCACTTGTCGAAAACCCCCGGGCCACCGAGCCCAAATTCAACAAGGCAAACAGCTTCTACCGGCTCGATGACCTTGCCAAGGCGATAGACCTCTATAAGGAAGTCGCCGCCGACAGCAGGGATATGAAACTTGTCGCTAAGGCAAAGTACAATCTCGGCAACACCTTTTTCCAGCAGGGCCTCAAACAAAGAGACTCAACCCTCCAAAAGACCCTCGAAGATTTGCAGACCAGCATCAGTTACTGGCGGCAGAGGCTTGATATTGACCCCGAAAATGAAAAGGCCGCAAGGAATATCGAGGTCGCCCGGCTGATTATCAAAGACATCATCGACCAAATCAACAAGCAAAAAGACGAACAGGACAAACAACAACAGGACCAGCAACAAGACCAACGGCAACAGCAGCAAGACCAACAACAAGGCCGGGATCCCAATCAAACGGGCTCACAACAACAGCCACAGCCGGAGCAGGACAAAGAGCAGGATGAACCCAAACAGGAAGAAAAAAAGGAACAACCTCCTGATGCAACTGCGCAGGAGATTCTCGACAACGAGCAGCGCCAGAACCAAAAGAGGCAGATTTTCCAAAGGCGCGGCTGGCAAAAAGTCGAAAAAGACTGGTAAGATGAAATCAAAAGCCGGATACATCCTGATTATTTGTGTTCTGATAGTAACGACGGTATGCTGGGCCGCTGCTAAGATACAGGTTTTCGCCCAGGTTGACACCTCGCAGGATATCTACGTCGGCGAGAGTTTCACCTACAACGTGATTATCGACGGCGAAAACAAGCCCGGACAAGTTGACCTTGCCCCGTTGGCGCAGTATAACCCGCGAGGTACCGGCAACAGAGATGTCTCTCAATCCTCCGTCACCATCATAAACGGCAGAATGACCAAGAGCGCCACCAAGCGATACGTAATGAGTTACGCTCTCACCGCCGGCTGGGCCGGCCGGATACAACTGCAGCCGCTAACGGTAACCATCGATGGAAAAGACTACAGGACTAACCCTGTTGATGTGAATATTCTTCAGCCCGGTACCACCGACAAACTTGACCTTGAGGTAAAGCTTTCTGATACCTCCTGCTACGTCGGCCAGCCGGTCATAATGACGGTCAACTTCTATATTATGGCAGATGTCGGAGACTTTAGTTTCACCGTCCCATCCTTTGCCGGCGATGTTTTCATCCTTGAAGACCCGGATTTGTCCGGCAGGGGGGCCAAGGAATACCGCCTGAGCAGCGGGGTGCATGTTTTTGCCAGCCAATACCGCGTAACTCACAAAGGCAGAGACTCTATCTTGCTCACATTCAGTAAGGTTCTGATTCCCAAATACGCCGGACAGATTCAACTGGCGCCTACGAGTGTTTCGGCCGATGTCGCCGTCGGCCGCCAAAGACGACGAGGCGGCTTCTTCGATGATTTCTTTGGCCGCACACAATACAAAAGGTTCATGGCAAAATCCGGGCCACTGACCCTTACGGTCCTGACATTACCGCAGGAAGGCAAACCACCCGAGTTCTACGGCCTGGTCGGACGCTACGCAATCTCCGCCTCCGCCTCGCCGACCGAAGTGAACAGAGGCGACCCAATCACCCTCACCATCAAAATCGGCCCAAATAAATATCTTAAGCCCGTTCAGTGGCCCGCTCTTGAGCAGATACCGGAGATGGTCCAAAACTTCAAAATCCCCTCCGAAAGAAGCTCGCCGACTATTGGAAAAGGCTTCAAGGTCTTTACCCAGACAATCCGCCCAAGCAATAATGACGTTACCCGGGTTCCACCTATACCGCTTGCTTTCTTTGATGTTGACAAGGGCGAATGCGTCGTGGCCCGGACCGAACCGATAGAACTCAAGGTGGCTCCTGCCAGGAAGTTGACCGCCGCGGATTTGGTGGGCCGAGATTTCGCGCCGGCAAGCAAGGAAGTCGAGGCCATAAGAAAGGGACTTTCGGCAAATTATGAAAGCGGCGACATCCTTACCAACCAGAGTTTTTCACCGCTTGGGGCCGCTACCACTCTTCCTTATGCCGCCGTTTGGGCCCTGCCTTTGGTTGCGTTGATATCAAGCTCGCTTATTAAGCTCTTCACTCATACGACACCCGAAAGAATAGCTGCCAGACGCAGACGCCGTGCCTGCGCAGCTGCCATCGCGCAGTTGAAAAAGATCGACCATAACACCTCGCGCCAGCCCCACGAAGCGCTCGCCGCGGCAATGAAACAATACATCGGCCAGAGATTTGACAGGATAGCAGCGTCCCTGACCGCCCACGACTGCTACGAAATAGTCAGTGCCGCTACAAATGACCCACAAGCCGCTGACACATACAGAGATATCATAGACCAGTGTGAATCTGCCCGTTACGCCGGCGGCCAGACCGCCATTGACTCAGCAAAAATAAAAGAAGTCATCGAACTCATTCGTAATATTGAAAAGAAGTCTAAGAAATGAACCGCAGAGCCTGCCCAACCATAATAATAGCATTGTTTCTCTTTACCTCGCCGCCCATCGCGCAGGCCGAACTCTCAAAAGAACAACTATACACGCTCTTTGCCCAGGCAAACCAGGCCTTCAAAGAAGCCAACTCTGCCCTCACCGATTCGGCCAACGCCCAAAGGCTTTACGAAAAAGCGATTCTTAGCTATGAAAAAATTATCGACCAGGGTCAAATACAAAACGCCGGCCTGTATTACAATCTCGCAAACACCTACTTGCTCAAAGGCGACCTCGGCCCCGCAATCCTCAACTACCGCAGGGCCCAAAAACTTGACGCCGCCGACGCCAATATCCAGAAAAACCTTGATTTTGCCCGCAGCCGAAGGCTTGACAAGGTCCTGGTAAAGACCCAAAAGCGTGTCCTGCACACGCTCTTTTTCTGGCATTACGATTTCTCTCTTAAGACAAAATTTGTCCTGACCTGCATCTTATTCGCCGTCTGCTGTGTTACTCTGACGCTGACTATATGGTTTGGCCGCTCCCCTCCTGCAACTGTGACAATTGTGATAACCGTCTTGTTGACGCTTTGCTTTCTCACCTCGGTCGTTGTCGAAGCAAAAACGCGGGACGCCCGAATCTGCGGTGTAATCACCGCCGATGAGGTCATCGCCCGCCAGGGCGACGGCCAAAACTACGCCCCCAGCTTCAAGGAGCCGCTGCACGCCGGCACCGAGTTTGACCTGCTCGAACGCCGCACCGGCTGGTTACACATCAAACTCGCCGACGATACCGACACCTGGATACCCGACCAGTCCGCAGATTTGATTTAGCTAAAACTTAGGGTGGCAGCCTCAAGCGAAGCTTGGGGATGGTTTTTCACACTTTTATATAGTCGAGTTATTTGTGAAATGCTGTAGTAGGGTGCGATGAATCGCACCAATTCTATCTTGTTAACTCTTGAGCAACCTTTTCAGCTGCGTCCAACTTTGCCAAACCCCTGCCGCTCCGTCCCATTTCGCTGCGCCTCTCATCATCGGCCAGCAGTGCCGCCAATTCACGCAGAAGATTCTTCGACGTTTGCTCGCAATCACCCACAACATCGTCAACTATGACCGCACCGCCCGCCTCGACCAGTTTATCCGCATTCAAATACTGGTGCCTGTCTTTATGGTATGGATAAGGCATACAAATCGCCGACACCCCCGCTGCTGCGTATTCGGCCACGCTCACTGCCCCGGCCCTGCCTACAACCAAATCAGCACCGACCAGCAAACCGGGCATGTCGTCATAATAATCAAGAATCTTGTGCCCAATTTTCGTGTCTGCATAGCCACCACACACACGCTCATAATCTCTTTTGCCCGTAAGGTGAACTATCTGCCAATTATCTGCGAAGCAGCCAAGGTCTGAAAGCAGTCGGCAAATTGCGTCATTGATGCTCGCCGAACCACTTGAAGCCCCTGTTACAACAAGCGTCTTTTTGTTTTCATCGAGCCCTAATTCATCGATGACCGTATGCCTGTCATCGCTGCCAAAACCTTCCCGCAGTGGACAGCCGAAAACATTAACGGCAGCTTTCATATTTGTGAAGCGCCCGGCAGTGTCTTCGAACTGCACAAATATTTCATTCGCAAAGCGCGCCAATAGTCTGTTTGCCCTGCCCGGCACAATATCAACGTTGATTATTGCGACGGGTACATTGAGTCTGTGTGCTGCAAAGACCGCAGGTGCCGATGCGAATCCACCTGTGCCGATGACAACCGACCTGTCGGCAACCGGAGTGATTATTTGCCTCGCGAGTTTGTAGCTTCGCATTAACGTTGAAAAAAATACTACAAGCTTATCAGGCCGCGGTGAAAAGGGTCTAACGCGCAGCGCAACAAACTCAAAGCCGGTTCTTGAAAGGATTCGTGAATCGATAGAACGCTCACTGCAGAAGAATGTAATGTTTGCATCAGCTTTGGCCTTTTGTATCTGCTCAGCCACCGCAACTGCAGGGTAGATATGTCCGCCCGTCCCTCCGCCCGCAAAGAAAAAATGCGACCGCTTCATCGCTTAATTTCCCCCGATTTGGCGCATTTGCCCTTCAGCATGCACGTCTTGGAGACGGATTCGCCCCATACTTTCGGTCTGCTTTGCGATATTCAGCAGCACTCCAACCGCCGCTGCTGACAGTAACATACTCGTCCCCCCGGCACTTATAAACGGCAGCGGCATCCCCTTCGTCGGCAAAACCACCGTTGCAACACCGATGTTTACCGCCGCCTGAATTGCAATCGTAAGTATGATGCCCGCCGCCAACACTCGCCCAAACCGGTTCTCACACCGAATCACAATTATCATCCCGGCGACGACAAAGGCAATGAAAATCATAATTACCAGCGCCGCTCCTACAAATCCCAATTCTTCGGCGATAATCGCGAATACAAAGTCGGTCGTATCCTCCGGCACATGGCCGTACTTGCAAATCCCTTTGCCCAGGCCCTTTCCCCATATCCCGCCGGTGCTTATCGCAATCAGCGATTGTCTTGCCTGGTAGGAAATCGCATCGGGGTTGATAAAGCTCTTTATCCTGTTGACGCGAGTCGGCGAGCTGACTATTGCCGCATAAAAAGCGGCCGCCGTCACCGGCAGCGGCGTCAGGAAATGCCACCAGCACGCGCCGCCGATTACGAGCATCAGGAATGTCAGCAGCGCGATAAACGCCGCCGTCCCAAAGTCTTGCGTAACTATCAGCGCCACCACCAGAGCCGCGACCAGACATATAGGGACAAATCGTCTCCAGTACAGATTGATTGTATCGGCAAGTTTGTCCACGTACGCCGCCAGGAAGAAGATGATGGCCCATTTTGCAAGTTCAGACGGCTGAAAGCTCACATACGCAGATCCGGGGGCAAGATCCAGCCACCGCCGTGCGCCATGCTTTTGGACACCGATTCCGGGGATCAAAACAAGTATAAGTAAAGCTATTGCAAGTATTAGCAGGTATGGCGAAAAGGATTTTGCCGGCGAACCACCGGTCAAACTGAATTTTTTATAATCCACCCTGCTGCCCAGGTACATCGCCAAAACGGCCAAGGGAAAGAAAAGAACCTGTTTCAGAGTCGTAAAGTCGTAAAAATGCTGTAAGTCGTAGTCAGTACTGACGTTAGCTCCTGCCGAAAAGACAAACACCGTCCCCATAGCCATCAGAACCAACACCACCGCCTCGATTAAGGGGGCTATATGGACATTTTGTTCTATCCTTGACACAGTCATCTAACTATGTCGGCACCGCGCAAGAGGCAGCACCAGAAAATTTTTCCGAAATTTACGGTTTTTCTTACCGCAGAGCTTGCATTTTCGGACGTAATATGATAACATGAAGGTTCACAAATTTTTCTCCCCTCCGGAAGGGTGGTGCTCTAAAAGGCGCGCCCTTCTTTATTTTGTGCTCACTCCACACATTTACCCAATATACTTCGGCATTTCCCTCTCTTATAGAACATATACACCTTTTATAGTAGTCGGATTTGATCCTCTAACGGAGGTTTTGGTTGACAAATATTCCGTCTGGGTGTAGGATTTATTGTATAGGTCTAAAGGCACTCTTGGAGGAGTGGGTTGTGGACAAAAGCTCAAGTTTTCTCTGGGGTATGGTACTGGTCTCGCTGGCTGTGGTGGGCACGGCTGGGGGAGCAATCTATGTCGATGCAACCGCCACTGCGGGCGCAAAAGATGGTACGAGCTGGGAGGATGCCTACATCTACATCCAGGATGCCTTGGCCGAAGCGATTACGGAGCGACACGTTCCAACTTATCAGCGGAGTCGCAATCTACGGCGGTTTCCCCCCAG
>CAZLWL010000003.1:0-29495 GCA_964563335.1 uncultured Pirellulales bacterium | reverse complement strand
AGCGACACGTTCCAACTTATCAGCGGAGTCGCAATCTACGGCGGTTTCCCCCCAGGCGGAGGTCAATGGAATGACCGCGACCCAAACACCCACCATACAATACTTAGCGCCGACCTCGACGGCGACGGCAACACCGCTGAAGACCCCCTGGGACCTGGATGGTAACGCAAGAATTATTGATGGTAATGGTGACTTGACCACCGCCGTTGACATGGGGGCTTTCGAGTTCGCACGAGCGAACATTGCACATGATCCTGCCGAATTCGTCTTCTTTGTCTCCAGACCCGGCTTTGAACCACAACCGCAGAATCTGTACATCCGCAACTCTGGGGCGGGGCAGTTAGACTGGGAGATCACCTTCGGTTGTAGCTGGCTCCACGCCGATCCGAATAGCGGAAGTTCCACTGAAAATCCGGTTCAGGTTCTGCGCAAATTCAGCGAAAAATCAACACGTTGTTGTTGAATTTCGTCCAAATCTTTGTAAACTGTATCTTCAGTTGTGGGTCGGTGCCCGAGTGGCTAAAGGGAACGGGCTGTAAACCCGTTGGCGAGAGCCTACGTTGGTTCGAATCCAACCCGGCCCATTAATTTACTATTTTCTATTGACTATTTACTATTACTTCTGAGTGTTTTTAGCCGATGACTTTAGCAGGCAGGTATATATTGAACGTTGTTCCTTTGCCTATCTCAGTGTCAATCTCGATCCTTCCGGCGTGTTGGTCTATGACCTGTTTCGCAATAGGCATGCCCAGACCCGTGCCGAACTTGCTTTTCTTGGACTCAAAAGGCGTAAATATCTTTTCCTTCATCTCCTCTGTCATGCCGGGCCCATTATCGGTAACAGCAAACAGGACTTCTTGCTGCTCGGGCAGGTATCTGGTTTCTACACTGACGATGCCGACCTGTTCGTCAACGATGTCGATGGCATTCAGGACGATGTTCAGAGCCATTTCGTGAAGACGCTCACCATCCAGTTTAATGGTCGGTATTTTCTGGTCTATGCGAATGTTCAGCCTGGAGGTCTTCTGCTTGAGCTGCGATTTTAGCGACTCTATGGCACTCTGGATGACTCTGTTGAAATCGCACGCGCCCAACTTAAGTGGCCTGTCTTTGCTGTAATCCAGCATTTCCAGCGTGTATTTCCGCATTCTTTCAAGATTGGGTTTCAGAATATCCCAGCTTCGTTTGACTCGGTGTATCTGATTCGTTCTCAGGCCGAAATCCACAATCTCAGCGGCCCCGCCAATCATCTGGAGTATGTTCTTCACCGAATGAGACAGTTGAAGCGCGGCCGTCCCTGTTGCCGCCAGCCTTGTGTTCTCACGCAGCTTCCTCTGCAAACAGATGTTATTCAACGCCAGACCCATATACCGTCCTATAAACTCCAACAGTTCAAGATGGCTATTGTCCCATTTACAACTCCTGCTGTCGGCATAAATCACGCCCACCGTCGAATCTGCTGTCTTTATCGGGACACAAATTACACAATGAATGTTGAAACGCTGAAAGCTCGGATCTGTGCCGAATTCAGGACTTTGCATTGCGTTTTCAACTATGATTCCGACAGCGCTTTCCATCACCTTGTCAATCACGGCATTGCTCGCCTTCATCTGAGGCTCGCTTTGTTCGTCGCGACATATACTCGCAATACTGACAAGTTCACCCTTGTCATCCTTTAATACTATGTACCCGTGGTCGGCTTCAAGACGCTCTGCTGTGATCTTCATCGCCGCGGTGAGCACAACTTCGGTGTTCTCACTTGTTAGAGCGTCAAGACCCATGCTGTCTATTAAACAAAGGGTCTGGTCGCTGGTGTCTGGAGCAGTAGCGTTTTGCACTGAAATTTCATTGGCACTTTCTGTCATCGTTCCATGTTTTCCGTCGAAAGCGGGCGATTACGCCCCACTAAAAATCATATTTGCCCCGCTGCAAGCTGGGCTATCGTGAATTATCGAGTCTTTTTCAAGACGTCTTAATCTGAATCCACGCTTTTTGCAGAAAGTGCCCAAAGGACCTCAAAATCTGCAGGTCGTGCCCTGTTGGGTCCTATAAGTTTTCGGCTCCAGTGGGAAAGTATCGGCAATGGCCCTTCTGATGATATGGTGCTTGTGTGTCTTTGTCCTTAAGTGTGCCGCCCGCGCTGTCGATACTGTTTTAGATAACGCGCTCAGGAGGCATCTGTGCGCATAATGATGTGATGTGGACCAATAGCGCAATTATGGAAAATAAGCACGACGAGAAAAAGCGGAACACCGTCGTTTCATTTCTTTTAGAGGAAAACATTCTCGACGAGGCCTCCATTGACGAGCTTGTCAGGGCCGGCGCCGATTCCAGCAAAAGCCTCATAAGCGTTCTCAAAAGCCGAAACCTTGTCGATCCGGACCAACTGACAAAACTGGCCGCCATAACCAATAATATCGAGTTCGTAAACCTTTCCTCGGATATGATTGACCCCGTAGCGGTTCGCCTGGTCTCATTCGATCTCGCCCGACAGCACAATCTTATACCGGTGCGAATTGAGAAGGATAGACTCTTCGTGGCAATGAGCTCACCACTTAATCTGTCCGCAAGAGATACAATTACCACGAAAACCGGCTACAAGGTTATCCCTCTTGCCGCAACGACCGAGGCCGTCAAGCAGGCCATCGCTTATCACTTCAATGTGGAAAGCGTTACAAAACAAGACATTGTGGCAATGAGGCTCAAGCATTCGGCCGATGTCGAGTCAAAAACCAGAAAAGCCAGAGCACAATCAATCAAGGTAGCCGATGCCCCGATCGTGCGCTTGGTCGACTCCATCATAATTGGCGGCATCGATGCCCGCGCCAGCGACATACATATAGAGCCGCAGGAGCCTGACATGCGCGTTCGATACCGCGTCGACGGCATACTGCTGGAGGCACTTGAAGTGCCCGCCTCGGCCCAGCTTGAGGTCATCTCCCACATCAAAATACTTGCTGATATGGATATTTCCGAGCGACGGATTCCCCAGGACGGGCATATAAATGTCCGGCAAAATGATAAAGAATATGACTTACGTGTTTCATCTTTACCGGCTACCGGCGGCGAAAAAATAGTCATCAGGATCCTCGACGCCAGCGCCGCCCTGATGTCACTCGACCAAATCGTCAGTCCCTACTCAGAAGAATACAAAACATTCAATTCACTGATAGCAAATCCCAACGGCATGATTCTCCTTACCGGACCGACAGGCTGCGGTAAAACCACAACTTTATACTCCCTGATACAAAGACTGAATACCCCGGAAAGGAACATTGTAACGGTAGAGGACCCCGTCGAATACCGTTTGGGCGGTATTACACAGGTACAGGTGAAACCGGCGATAGGCAGAACTTTTGCCACAGAACTTAGAAGTATTTTAAGACAGGACCCCGACATCATTCTGGTTGGTGAAATCCGCGACCTTGAAACCGCCGAGATCTCAATCAGCGCCGCCATTACCGGACACCTGGTCTTGAGTACTTTGCATACCAACGATGCAACCGGGGCCATCTCGCGACTGATTGATTTGGGTATTCCATCTTTTCAGGCCGCCTCGTGCTTGTTGGGAGCCGTCGCACAAAGGCTCGTACGAACCATCTGCCCCGAATGCAAACAATCCCATAAACCGGCCCGTGAAGAACTCAGCCTTCTATTCGGTGGTAAAGACCGCGCCGATACAAGCAACAAACAGATTATGCTTTACCACGGCACCGGCTGTGGTGCGTGTCGTCATACCGGCTATCACGGCAGACAGGCCGTTTATGAGATATTGCGAGTAAGTCGTGCCGTTAGGAGCATGATTGTTGAGGGGGCCCCCGATGACCAGGTAAAGGCCGCCGCCGTAGCGGACGGCATGAAGACGCTCAAAAAGCAGGGTATCGGGCAAGTCCTGGCTGGTGCCACAACATTAGAAGAGCTGGCGCGCGTTATCGATATGAGGGCCGAATAATGGCTGTTTTCAACTACATAGCCAAAGACTCAAACGGCAACGAGTTTTCCGGCGCTTACACCGATATCGACAGCACAAGCGCCCTGCGGACCGAATTGAGCAAGATGGGCTACACTCTTGTCAAAGCGCGACGTGAAAAGAAAGCCGTTCAGAGCCGAATCGGTAAAATAAAACAGACCGAGATCGTAGCCTTTGCCTACGAGTTCGCCGGAATGTACAGTGCAGGACTTTCTATTGTCAGGTGCCTGGAAACATTCGAAGAACAAACTGAAAACCATGCTCTGAAGTTGATAATATCAGATGTCAAACAGCATATCGAAACAGGTTCGAGTTTGAAAGACGCTTTTGAGAAATACAGGTCGGTATTTTCGGACTTCTTTCTTGGCATGGTTGAGGCCGGCGAAGCAGGTGGTAAACTCGGAGAAACACTCCAAATGGCTGCCACTTATCTCGAAAAACAGGACGAATTGAAAAGGAAAGTCAAGGCTGCCTTCGCATATCCCGTGGTGGTCGGCTTGATGTGTATGTTCATTGTCACAATACTGGTTATTTTTGTAATACCCGTATTCCAGAAGTTGTATGATCAACTTCACATTGCGCTTCCGGGACCTACTTTGCTGCTCATAACCATTAGTCGCTGTGTCAGAGAGTTTTGGTGGATTACTTTACTTGCTATTTTTCTGATAGTTTATATGGGCCGAAAACTCTACAGAAATCCGGTCATTAAAGCAAGAATCGACTTTTTCAAGCTCAATATGCCCATTTTCGGCAGGCTGAACAGGATGGTGGTTGTCAGCCGTTTTGTGCGGACTTTCGCCATGATGTCATCGGCCGGCGTTTCTGTGGTGGAAGCTTTAGGTGTCGCCAGGCAGGTCGCAAACAATAATGAAATGAGAAAAATCGCCGAAACCATTCAAAAAGAGATAATGGCCGGCAGTACACTTGCCGGGCCTATGAGCCGGTATCCTATCTTTCCGCCGATAATCATACAGATGGCGGCGGCAGGTGAAGAGGCCGGGATCCTTCCCGAAATGCTTACAAAGGGTGTGGATTTTCTCGACAGCCATATTGACAGAGTCGTCAAGTCTCTACTCATCAAAATCGAGCCCGCTCTGAGCGTGATTATGGGGGCGATTGTCGGGTCTATCCTCTTAGGCGTGTACCTGCCAATGTTCGACTATATGGGTCATGTTAAATAAAAAAATGTTTAAGAAGACAGAAATAAAAGGTCTTTCTTTGATGGAGTTACTGCTGATTGCGTTGATGTTGGCAGTGTTATCGGTCGTTTTGTTCCCACAGATGGCGCACACCGCTCAGAAAGCAAAACGAGCGGATTGTGAGGCGAATATTGACGCTATCAATTCAGCCATTGAGATGCATAACGCCGATTATGGCGCGTATCCTGCGACATTAGAGGATATAATCGGTACCGGCCGGACCAGGACGGCTTATTTCCCCGATGGTGCGCCGCAGTGCCCTTTGGGCGGCACTTACATCATGGACGCCGAGTGCAAAGCAACTTGCAGCCACAAATTCGCCCGGTGATCATCGAGATAAAGCTGAGGGGAATTTGCCACGGAAAAAAAAGAAAAACTTTCAAAGTACCAATGGGCTTTTGTCGATAACTGCCTTGGAAATGGAAATTTTTGTATAAATGCAGAGGGTACCAAGATGACTAAAGTAAAACAAAGCAGAGGTGTTACATTAATCGAATTGCTGATTGTCGTGCTGATTCTGGCGGCCTTGAGTGCTATTGCTATCCCCAGAATAACACAGAGCGCACAAAACGCCAAGCAGAACGCCTGCGACACAAACATCAGCGTGGTCAATTCCGCTATCGAGATGTACGCTGCGGACAACGGCGGTGCCTACCCCGCCGACGACGCTGCCATGCAGACCTTAGTGACCGGCGACACGGACTACTTCCCTGATGGTGCACCGACTTGCCCACTGACCGGAACCTACACCATGGACGCAGGAACCAAGCGGGTCAGTTGCAGCCACTAAGAAACGCACCTTGCCGGTAAACTTGATCTGATTTACTGTAGGGTTTGATACAAGGATGGTCGGCAGGCCGAATCTGTGACCATCCTTGTTGTTCTGTGGGGATTGGGCCATGGAAAAGCGAGCAAAGGCCTACACTGTCGTTGAGTTGATAATTGTCCTGCTGTTCCTGGCGGCCTTCGCGGCCGTTGCCATACCAAGGATCAATTTCTCGGCTATCACGAAGAAAAAGGCCGATACCCTTGCCAGGAGAATCACCACCGACCTGCGTCACACACGCACTCTCGCTGTTTCCAACGGCGCAGTCAATACCGCCGGCTTTGGAATGTATATGTTGGGCGGCGGCCCTTACAGCAGCTATGAGATAAAGAACCTTGATACCAGCGATGTGGTCTCTTCTCATACAATCACACCCGGCATAAGCTGCACCGGCGGAGCAACCTTCAAATTCGGGCCGTTCGGGGACCTGCTCACCGGCAGCGATACCAGTGTTACCATCTCCGCGGAGGGCAAAACATACACCATCACCATCATTGCAGCAACAGGTATGGTAAAATGCGAAGAGGTCGAGAGTTAACCAGAATGTTCACAAGAAGCCTAAAGCGTAACAGTTTCTATTTAGTCCCGACCACCAGTCGGGGTTTCTCTGGTCATTGCCACCCGCCCCACGCCCCACGCGCCACGCACCACGCACCAGCGGGCTTCACTTTTACCGAGGTTATTGTCGCGTCGTCATTGTTGATTCTGGCAATGGTTCCGATTTTGCGGGCACTCACACAGGCCCATCTTGGCTCCGTAATCATAGAACGAAGATCACGCTGTCTTACCCTTGCACAAACGAAACTTGATGATGTAAAGGCTCGTTCAATCTACAACTGGGTAAGCCCGCCGTTCAACGAGAATAATGTATCTCTTGACGGGGCGTACCTGTGCACCGTGTTGGATGTTGCCCAAAGTGCCAACATGAAAGAGATAACCGTTAAGGTCGGTTATGACCACAGCGGCGAGGGTGTTCTCGGAGCTGGTGAAGTCGAGATTGAGCTGGTTACTTACGTCGCCAGAAGGTGGTAAACTTATAGGACTTCTCCACGACTCTTGATATTTCTTCATCATACCAACTCTTAATTGCCCGATAAGGACGGTCGAGAAATCACCTCAAACCTTAAGTTTCCTGCGGTTGCCGAACTCCTGTTTCTCAGGTGAAACAACCTGAAACTTGCCTAACTGTACGTTCTATTATGTCGATACCTAAGGGTGATTGTAATGATGCTGTGCGCACTTTTTTAGGGACCAAAGTCATGAATAATAAGAAAATCAGCAATGCCGCCAACCGGGGTCTCAGCCTTCTTGAGATGGTCATATCCCTGACCATAATCCTGATAATTTTCGCAGCCATTTTGCCGCAGTTCAAGAACGTCCAGAACAGTTGGGCTTCGAAACAGGGCGCCGCCGAAGCGGTCCAGAACGCCAGAGTCGTGATGGATTTCCTGAACCGTCACCTCGCCCAGGCGGCTAAAGTAACCGCTGTGAGCGACCCGGCCGACACAACCGGCTACATAGAGTTCAAAGACAATGCGGGCAACACCATCCGATGCGAGCTTGGTGCAAACGAGTATATTAAATACGGCGATGTGGCGACAGGGCTTTTCGACCTGGCCGGCCCCGCAAGCAAACTACAGTTTACCTGTTATACCCTGAATAATTTTGACACGCCCACGACGGATGCTGATTATATCCGCCTGGTAAAAGTGGAAGCGACCCTGACAAATACAGCCCAGTTTGGTCAGGATAAGACCTTCATGACCGAGGCATATCTTCGTTCGAACACGCTCGAGCGAATCGCCAAAGCAGTTCCGTTTGAGTATGACCCATTGGAGGGACACACACCCGCTATCGCGCAGATTGATTCAACCCACTTTCTCTGTGCATATACCGGCTACAACGACCATGGCTGGGCACTTGTCCTGACCGTGGACCTGGACGAATGGACGCTGACCAAGGGGCCCGCTATTGAGTTCGATGAGCTCTGCGGCAAGACGCCGGTCCTGGAAAAGATTGATGCAACCCGCTACCTTTGTGCTTACGACGGACCGGCCAATAAGGGAACAGCGCGTGTCCTGATAGTTGACCCCTTTGACTGGACCGTATCGAGGGGACCGTCATTTGTGTACAAGATTAATCACGGGATGTATCCGGCGCTGACCACAATCGATTCGACGCACTGCCTTTGCGTCTATGCCGGCGCCAGTAACGACGGTTGGGCCGTGGTTCTTAACATAAACCCGAGCGACTGGAGCATTACCAAAAATGTGGACTTAGAATATGACACTACCATGGGCCTGTATCCGGATGTGGAAAAAATAAACTCGACCCACTATCTCTGTACTTACACCGGTCCCGACAACGACGGCTGGGCATCGGTTTTAAAGGTCAAAACGTCCGACTGGACCATTACAGAAGAATCAACTTTTGAATTTGATTCGGTGCAGGGAATAACTCCGGCCCTGGCAAAGATTGATGCCGGCCATTACCTCTGTGCCTATAGCGGCCCCGGTGATGATGGCTACGCGGTCATCCTGGGGGTGGACAACGGCACCTGGGCGATTTCAAAAGGACCCAAGCTCGAGTATGACCCCGCAGGTTACACGGTGGGCCATGACCTGGCGCAGATAAGCACGTATGATTATCTTTGTGTTTATACCGGCCACACAGATGCTTTTGCAGATGACGGCTGGTCCGTAGTTTTGAACGTTAATCTCGGCGATTGGACCGTTAATGGAGGCGACCCCTTTGAATTTGACCCCGTTCACGGAGAAAGACCGGCCCTGGCAAAGATAGACCAGACCCATTTTCTTTGTGTCTATGACGGACCCGCTAATGACGGCTGGGCCGTCGTACTCCGGGCAGACCTCTTACTACGGCCTTGAGTAAGCAGGATATGACGGTGAAAAACTGCAAGAATATAGCGCTCAAGGGACTGACGATGATGGAGATGATTATCTCTCTTGCGATAATCGCTGTTCTGTTTGCAGTTATGTTGCCGCAGTTTAAGAACATCCAAAACAGTTGGGCCTCGAAACAGGCCACTGCCGAGGCGCTCCAAAACGGCAGAATCCTGATAGATCGCCTCAGCCGCGATCTTGCAAAGGCCGCTCAGATAACCGCTGTAAGCGATCCGTGCGACACAACCGGCTACATAGAATTTGTGGGTAATGACGCAATCACCTACCGATATGAGATTGGTGCTGATAACATCGTCGAATTCGGTCCCGTTGGAACTCTTTCCGATTTGGCCGGCCCCGTCAGCCAACTGCAGTTTACCTGTTTCGATGCGCAGGATTTAGACACTCCCATAACAACTGTCGGCGACATTCGGTGCGTAAAAGTCCAAACTACCCTGACCAACACCGGCCACGGCCAGGACCAGACTTTCACTGCCTCAGCATACCTCCGCACGAATGTTGCTTCGCAAGGAATTACGCAGGGAATTTCGTCAAGTTTTGGCATCACAACCGGAAATACACCGGCTTTGGCAACAATAGATGCTACACACTACCTCTGTGCTTATACGGGGCCCGGAGATGACGGCTGGGCAACAGTCTTGACCGTGGATACTGCTTCTTCTACAGTATCGACGGAAGTTCCTTTTGAGTACGATACCGTAGGGGGGAAATACGCGGCACTGGCCAGAATCGACACAACTCATTATTTGTGTGCTTATACAGGCCCCGGCAACGATGGCTGGGCCGTGGTCCTGGAGATTGAGCCGTTCAATTGGACAATCTCCTGCGGTACTGCTCTTGAGTTTGATAGTACTTTAGGTTTTACGCCTGCCATTGAAAAAATAGACGCGGAGCACTATCTTTGTGCTTATACCGGTCCCGGGTCCAACGGTTGGGCGGTTGTCCTGAATGTGAACCCGATGACGTGGACTGTTTCCATGGGCACACCTTTTGAGTTTGATGCCGTTAATGGCGAAGCTCCGGCTTTGTCAAAGATTAACGATTCTCATTATCTGTGTGCTTATCAGGGCGCATTAAATGACGGCTGGGCTGTTGTGCTGACTGTAGATACAGGTGATTGGTCGATTTCAAAAGAAACCCCTTTCGAGTTTGATACAATCAATGGGCTAACTCCTGCTCTATGCAAGATTAATGATACGCATTACCTTTGTGCCTATACCGGCCAAGACGACGACGGCTGGGCCGTTGTGCTAACCGTAAATATGGGAAGTTGGATCATTTCCAAAGGAACGCCGTTTGAGTTCGACTCGGCGGATGGTTCCAGTCCGGCATTGGTCCAGATGGCAGGCGGCTCACGGTATCTGTGTTCATATGTGGGTCCTTTTGTGTATCTCTGGGTTACTGTTTTGGTGGTGGATACGGACGTATGGGATATCAGCCAGGAATCCACGGCAATGTTGACTTCTGTTAAGGCACTGCAACCGGACCTGGTGCAGATAGACGATAAAAATCATCTTTGCGCTTATGAAGACCGGACCAACGATGGCTGGGTCATGATATTGAATGTTGGCGGCGAACTAAGACCATAAGTGAGTTTCAACCGGACGCATGAAAACAACACTAACAAATAAAACACGGCTATGCAAAGGATTGACGATGTTGGAGATGATAATCTCTCTTGCGATAATCGCGGTCATGTTTGCAGTTATGTTGCCGCAGTTTAAGAACATCCAAAACAGTTGGGCCTCGAAACAGGCCACTGCCGAGGCGCTCCAAAACGGCAGAATCCTGATAGATCGCCTCAGCCGCGATCTTGCAAAGGCCGCTCAGATAACCGCTGTAAGCGATCCGTGCGACACAACCGGCTACATAGAATTTGTGGGTAATGACGCAATCACCTACCGATATGAGATTGGTGCTGATAACATCGTCGAATTCGGTCCCGTTGGAACTCTTTCCGATTTGGCCGGCCCCGTCAGCCGGCTGCAGTTTACCTGCTACGATGACCAGGATTTGGATACACCGATAACAACTGTCGGCGACATCCGCTCTGTAAATGTCCAGATTACCGTGACAAACGCAGGTCCGGGCCAGGAGCAAACTTTCACCACCCAGGCATATCTTAGGACCAATCCAGCAAATACAGGTCTGATTGCGCACTGGAAATTTGATGAAGGCTCCGGCTCGGTAGCGGCTGACAGCAGTCCCTCCGGATACGATGCGACCGTAGACGGCGCAACCTGGATAAGTGGCAATGATTGCCCCTGGATGGGAGGTGCGGCTAAAACAGCTCTCAATTTTGACGGCTGGAATGATTATGTTGACGTCGAGAATATCGAAGGTGAGTATGATGAATTTACCTTTGCCTGCTACCTGAAGGTTTTCAGTGCCTCATGGGTCGATTCGATAATGTATACGGACTCGTGGTCCAGCTATGGCATCGACATAAGTTTATTGGAAAATTCGGGTACAGATTATGCCATTGAGCTTGCCTTATTTGGCACTGAGGACAGCTCGGAGTTTTATTTCGAGACCAATACAGTGATATTTACGGACAGGTGGTACCATCTGGCGATAACTTACACTACTTCTTCCGAAGGAAAGATTTACCTTGATGGCCGGTTGGATAACCAACTCAATGATAGTGCCCGCTCAGCCGTTGCCTTCGGCGCCAGCGCTATTGGCGCCTGGGATCTAGAGAGTACGGGCTTGACGAGGTTTCTTGACGGCCGGATAGATGATGTTCGACTCTACAGCAGGGTGTTAGACCCTTGCGAAATCGCCGACCTGGCAGGAACTCGGGCAGGTGTCGTGGGCCACTGGAAGTTCGATGAGACCAGTGGCTCTACAGCCTACGACTCGAGCGGTAACGGTATTGACGCGAGCGTTTCCGGTGCCGCCTGGGAAGCGGGTGGGCAAATCGACGGTGCTCTTGATTTCGACGGGAACGATGATTACGTCGATACCACAATTGCCTGTGAATCGATAGAATACTTCACATTCTGTACGTGGTTTCAATCTGATGACGCCGGTTCGATTGGTGATGACAATGTAGCCCAGCGGTTTTTTACCCAGCGTCAAAGTGGCGGCACTCGCAGGTTAGCCTTCGGAATCAATAATGACAAGGTCGCTGTAAATTGGCACGATGGCAGCTCTAATATTATAGAAAGCGGTTCGACGTTAAACTCTGGCCAGTGGTACAACGCCGCAGTTACTTATGATGGCTCTGACATCAGAATATATGTGGACGGCGTCGAGACGGACGCAGTAAGTGAAGACAATATGACTTCATCGACTGTCTCTATTGCTATTCAAATCGGCCGCCAACTGAGTCCAACTGGAGGTCAATTCTTTTTTGATGGCCTGCTCGATGATGTGCGCATCTACCACCGTGCATTGACCGAGGCCGAGATTCAGGCCGTCTATAACCAGAGCGAATACTGCTGCCAGGTCAGCGGCGGTGAAATCCTCCCTTAAATTTTCCGCCGTCACGAGTTGCCGGTACCAATCTGCGACATCCTTATAGGACCCTCGACCAGGCGACTTTTTCCTGCAATCGTACTTTTTGTCATTGCCCGATAAAAACGGCGTTTAGTCGTTCTGCTGTGGGATTTATCCACCATCCCGCCGTCATCATTCTACCTGTCCAGTGATTTATTTTTTTCAAAATCAGTCGCAATTCTTGGACGATATAAATCCATGTTCCCCAGAGTTTCTGGATTTGGCAGGGGGGCCGCGGAAATATTGCGAGTTTAGCCTGGGAGATTGTAACCACATGGTGGTCAGAGCAAAAAATAACGGCTCGGTAATGCTGATTGCCATCTTTGCCATTGCGCTGCTCAGCGCGATTGTTATCGGCATGCTCGAGATGAACACCGAGGAACTGCAACTGATGCGCAATCAAATCTACTCTATATACGCCCTCGCCACAGCCGAAGCCGGCCTCAACGACGCCTTCGCCGAGATTAGAAACGATGACGCATGGACCACCGGTTTCACCGACAAGTCTTTCAACGGCGGCTCATACACCGTTACCGTCGCCGACGCTCTACCCAATCTCACCGTCACCTCTACGGGCACTTCAACCGAAGGCTTCGTTGCAAGAGTCGAAGCCGACATAACCGTAGGCGACAGCAGCCCTTATGTAATAAGAATTGATGAACTGAGGATTAACGAATGAGGTTTGGCCGCAAAACCTCCTTAGGCATCGATATTTGCGAGGACCGGATAAGCGCTGCCCTGCTCAGGCAATTCGGCAGCGAGATAAAGCTCGTAAAAACTGCCATCGCCGACGTGCCCAAGGGCGCAATAACGAATGGAAACATCACCAGCCCGGCTGCTCTTGCCGGCGCGATAAGGCAGATGCTCGCTAAGAACCAGATTCGCAGACAGCCGGCGGCGGTCTCGCTCGTTGCAAAGCCTGTTCTTACACAAATCATCGACCTGCCGGATGACATGCCGGATAACCTTGGGCAGTTCATAAACGCTGAAATCAAACACAGTCCGGTGTTAGCCGGCAAAGAGCCATACTACGACTCCTGCGGCCTCAATAAATCCGCTCCCGAAAGTCCGGCTCGAGTATTTGTAGCGGCAACCAATCATGAAAAAGTCTCAATGCTGCTAAAAACCATGAGCCTTGCCGGTATCGAGACCGGCTCAATCGAATTAGACATAACTGCTGCAATCCGCGCGCTGCATGCCGGAAGGATTGCAGATACGTATGACCGCAATCTGCTCTTTGCACTCATCCGCGGCTCTGTCATGACTCTGTGCGTGTTCAGAAAAGGCCGGTTCGATTTTATTCGATACATCGATCTGGGAGATGAGGCTGATGACCCGGATAAGTCTATCGCACGCTGCGAGAGTGAATTCAGTGCGGTCATCCAGTTTTACGACATCGAAGTCGAATCCGCCGCTAACACCAGATGGGAGTTTGTTGTCGCACTTGACACTGCCGGTATAGAGGCTCAGGACCTGGAATTCTCCCTGCAAAAGAAATTCGGCGTCGAGGCGCATGTGTGTTCATCCTCGACTCTGTGCGACGACACAGCTATCGAAAAAGGTGATGCCGCTAACCAGGCATCCATAACCGCCGTTGGCCTGGCAATGAAGCGGTTCGAGGTTACTGCCTCCCAGATCAAAATAGATATGGTGCCGGCCGAGGTCAAGGAAAGAAAAGTCTCGAAAAGACTGATGCTGGTTACTGCCAACGTTGCCGCGGGCATTCTGCTGCTTATGCTGATAATCGCCGGTGTTGTGAGGATTAAGCTTGCCAAAATCGGCCGGCCCACCCCCGACTCGCAACACGTTAAACCCGTTACAAACATGGAGTTGTTGTTGAAGCGGAACAATCTCATTGGTGCCAAGATTACAGAGCTTTCCACCAAGAGAGCCAAAATAAGCGAGATCTTCGAGGGCGACAACACCAGCAACTGGGCTGGTATTCTCGATGACATCCGGTACAGGACACCGGTTACGTTGTGCATTACTCGTCTGAGCTGTCCCAGGGCCTTAACTCTTGAGATTGACGGCCAGAGTCTTTCGTACAGGTCGGTCCATCTGTTCGCCGATCTGCTCGGCCAGTCCGAATTCATCAAATCGGCCACTGTTGCCGCCACCAACAGAAACCGCCAAATCGAAGGCCTTATCTCTTATTCAATAAATTGTATGTTAGCGGATAATAGAGGATTACCTGCCGATGTTGACGGATAAATTTATAAAATCCAGTCCGAGTTCGAAAATATTTGTCTCTGTCTCTACTATTGCGATTGTGACGTTGACAACATACGGTTGGATTGTTTCACCACAAATCAGCTATCTCCATGCCGCCCAGCGGCAGAAAGTAATGACCCGCAACGCAAAGCAGAAGACTATAGGTCTCAGCAACCAGATGCACAAGCGCGAAGCAGAACTGACCGGCCTTCATAACCAAATCGACGCAATTAGAGATAGTTTCTTTACTCCGGCAGAGGCACATGAATTCTTCAGCGACCTCGACATGACCGCGATTCAGTGCGGCTGCAACATTAGTTCTCTAAAGTTTATGTCGGCAAAAGCCGTAGCCCCCGAAGCCGGTCATGAGTACTTTTCCAGTGTCGTCTTGAAACGGGCCGAAATCACACTTACGGGACAATATGACGCCATCCTGGCATTCCTTACGAAGTTGGGCGGGTATCGGCAACGAATATCCGTCGGAAGTCTGCTTATTAAACCTAATCCAGGCAATACCGAAGACTTACTTTGTTCCATGACCATCACAATCTACCTCATCGAAAACAAGGAGACTATATCAAATGAATAGAGCCAATATCATCAAAATACTCGTTTGCTGCATAATGCTGATGGTCCTCGGCTACGCCGGTCAGGTCCGTTCAGCGCTGGACGGCACCGATGAAAGCATGCTGGATTCCATCGGGAAAAAAGACCCTTTCAAGATGGTCACGCCGATAATTGAGGCCAAGAGAAACATTCTTCAGAAAATATCCGGCTCAAGAACTAATACCACCATGGGATTGGAAGCAAAACCGGACCTATACGTCGAAACCGTGATGCTCAAATTCCTTAAAGCCGCCAACATGGAACGCATCGTTTCTAATCTCACTTCCGACTTTGGTGTAGTCGCGGTCGATAAGGAATCAAATTCCCTCATTGTCTGCGATGGCGAGGGAAATCTTGGAAGAATACTTGCCGAGATTAGAAAGGCCGACCAGACTCCAAAACAGATCCTGATTGAAGTCGTCATCGTCGATGTCCAGTTAAATGACGAAACCGAAATAGGCGTTGACTGGGGCAACTATAACTTTAGAAGAGATGACTCAAAACATACCTTTTCACATAGTCTTATTTCTTCCACCCTCAACTCCAGTGGAGCCGGCACTTTTAAGCTTGTACAGGAAGGTCTCGATATAACCATAAAGGCGCTTCAGGCAACACGCAATGTCGAGATACTCGCCAGCCCGCGCCTCCTCGTCGTCAGCGGCCAGGAAGCAATGATTAAGACCGTCGAAGAAATACCATACAAAGAGCTTTCCGAATCCACCGCCGGCACCTCGGGTACGGGCTATGGGATAACCTCAACGGAATTCAAGGAAGCCGGCATCACACTTACAGTTAAAGCTACCTTAACCGACGAACGGAAAATTCTGTTGGTAGTTGATGCTCAGCAAAGCATTAACGCCGGCATAGATACAAGTCTGGACAGCAAAGTTCCGATAGTTGATAAAAGAAATGCCAAAACCACCCTTCTTATGAACGACGGTCAGGTTTTGATCATGGGCGGCCTAAGGAAGAAGGAGACAACATTGACTGCAAGTAAAGTGCCCTTGTTGGGTGATTTGCCATTGGTTGGCTTCCTCTTCTCCAGCGACAAGACAGAGGTCAATCATTCTGAACTTCTGATTATCATCTCGCCGCACATTTACACAGACGGGCCCCTGACAGACGAAGAGATGCAGAGGTTTAACGAACTCAGGGATGCTCCGATGCTCCAGCTTCCCGAAAAGAATCGCCCGGAGTTCGAAGCCATAGATGCGGTAATGCCGTCCTACCTTGAAGAGTGAAGAAGCCGTTAAAATAGAACAGCAGGCTCGACCGGCAAATACACCTTCTGCGCCCGACCGTCATTGCCGGTATGCTCTTAGACCAGCCGACGTAAAGCTGAATCTCCCAACTTAACAAGGCACACCGAAGAGACCGCACCCTTTACTATATGCGCATAAAAAAGCCAGATCCCAACTAATCAGAATCTGGCTTCGGAGGAGGGTGATGAAAAGCTAAAAATACAATTCCGCTACAAAAATATCGTTCTTTTTACCGAACCAATAATAGTATCGAGAAAATACAAGCCCTAACTTTAGGGAAATCCCGCAGATAATACAATTTTTTTCGTCCCCGTCAAAGCTTTTTTTGCCAAAAAAAGCAAAATCCCCCGCTTTATTTTGTTCGCGGTGCCCGACCCGCCAAAAACCGGAAAACTTTACGCTTGAAATCCGGGCTTGTTCGTGTATTCTAAATATACGAACAGTCTTTTTTCGGAAGTGCTTGTGGATAAACCAGTTACAATTGCCGACCTTGTCGAGGCGAAGCAAAAGGGCGGAAAAATCGCCGCTGTGAGTTGCTATGACTACACCACGGCCCGGCTCGTGGCCGCTGCAGGCGTCGAGATGATTTTGGTCGGCGATTCGGCCGCTCAGATAATGTTAGGCCACGAGTCCACCTTGCCCGCCACAATGGACTTCATGGTTACTATTACCGCTGCCGTCCACAGGGCCGCCCCCAACCTTTGCCTGACCGCTGACATGCCGTTTCTGTCTTATCACGTAAGCCTGCCCGATGCCGTCACAAACGCAGGACGCTTCGTCAAGGAGGCTGGCGCCCAACTGATCAAAATCGAGGCCACAGCAGCGCATCTTAATGTCATTAAAGCAGTTAGCGATGCCGGCATGGCCGTGATGGCCCACATCGGAATAAGACCGCAAAGCATCACGAAATTAGGCAAACTCAGAGCAGAGGGTACAACTGCCGATGTAGCCTTTGACCTGATAACTCTCGCGGATGCGATGATCAAAGCCGGCGCAAGTGCACTTTTGTTGGAGGGGACCGCAAGAGAAGTCGCCAAAATCATCACACAAAGGGTGCCCGTCCCAGTAATTGGCTGCGGCTCAGGTCCGGATTGTGATGGCCAGATACTCATTGTGTCCGATATCCTCGGCCTTTCCCCAGGACCGGCTCCCAAATTCTCCAAGAGCTACGGCGACCTGAAGTCTGCGACTGTTCAGAGTATAACCGCTTACACACAAGAGGTGCACAGCGGCTGCTTCCCCGATGACCAGCACTCCTATCACATAAAGAGCGGCCAGTTCGAAAAATTGCAGCAAATGTTACAGACTCTCACCCCTTAGTCGCGTTTCCTTTTCCTGAAAAAAATCTTGTCATTGCAGCCGGCCTTTACGCGACTGGCTAACAATTATCTGTTAGTTGACGGCTCGCTTCAGGTTTCACTTGCGCTGCCCGGCCCCGCCGCAGCCTCAACGACGGCCCGCCGCACGCTCACACGCGACTGTTTTTTTCGTGGCGATTAGCTCTCCTTTTCGCTAAAATACCATACGACAATCTCGGCCCGTCGTGAGCTGGGTTAGGTACATTAACAGGTGTGTTCTCTATGCCGACTAATCACACAAGTGCAACGCCGACTGTCAAAAATTCGGTAAGGCCCGTCCTGCTTGTTGACCGCGACACAGTCAACGACTGCGCCTCGTCTTTGCGCCACCTTATGGTCGGTTTGACCGATGATTCCTGCCCCACCGCATTAGTATGTCCCCTGGACACCGACGCGGATTCTCTCGTCTGTCCGGCCATCGAAGTCATCCGCTACCCCCTGTTCAAAATGCCTCTGCTAAAGTCGCAAAACACAAAGGCCGTCCTTGGCTCTATCACAAAGTTCGGGCCAACAATTTTGCACTGTTGCAGCGATAGCAAGACTCGACTGACAAAATACCTCTCGCACCAATTGGATGTCCCTTACGTGCTCACTTTTGACTCCGTCCGCAAGCATCTGTTTGCCCCTTTTGTTTCGGCCGACCACTGTGCGGCCTTAATTGCCTCATCGGGGGTCATTGCCGAACACATTAAGCAAACACATCACCGCCTCGCGGAGCGTGTCACACGGATTAACATCGGTGTGTTTGTCGAGGATATCTGCGCGTGCTTTTCAGATACGGCACGTGTTACCAGTATGGTCGTTGCACAACCCCTTGGCAACCCATCAGATTTTGAGCCTTTGCTTAATGCTGTAAAACATCTGGCCGTTGACGGCTATGAGTTAGTACTCGTCATCACCGGCACAGGCCCGGCCGAGAGGAAGCTGCACGAGATGATCAAGGCCCTCGGGCTTTCGCAAATCATTACGACTGTCGGTGATATCCAGCCGTTGCGCGCCGTCTTCGCAGGTGCGGACATCTTTATTGCGCCCCAGCCGGGCCGCCGCTTCAACCCGCGATTGTTGGAGGCCATGAGTGTTGGAATGGCCGTCGCCGCCTGTCGCGGTGGTGTTGACGACCTTCTCATAGACGACCAAACCGCCGTCCTCTTTGAGCCGGACGATGAGCTGGGCATATACTCGTCCTTGCAGAAACTGCTCGACAAACGTGAATTCGCAAGGCAAATTGCCCGGGCCGCCCAAAGCCATGTCAGAGCACATCACAGCGTGAGCAAAATGGTTGCCTCGCTTATCCGAACCTACCGCACGGCGCAAGCATGGTACAAAGAATCCAACAATGGGTGATTGGTATCATTTGTCGGCCAGCCGTCTCGCCCCGTCGGTGCGCAAAAAATATAGCCGAGAGATTGTCTCTCGGCTATGCCTCTACCCTCCTCCACAACCGTAGGGCCTTCATTTCAAGAAGCAGTGCCGGGGACCGCCCAGCCCTTTTACAATCACCAGGCACACTGTTTAGTGGTCTAACTAACCCAGCCGAAGTTATCCGGAGCCCTATTTAGCCCCGCGTGTCCCGCGTGTCCCGATCTATCGGGGACACCTCGGGGCCCGCCGGGCGGGGTTACTTGTTCCATTTATTATCAAAAAATCATTAAATCTTGCACAATTTATATTGTCGGTCTTCTCTTTCCCCTGCCCAGGGCCAGCGACACAGCCCCAAGCCCAAGAAGTGTCATGGTAGCCGGCTCCGGAACCGGGAAATCTTCATCTTCGGGCACAGGAAAATCTTCATCTTCAGGCACCGGGAATTCGTCTCCCGGCTCTTCCTCACCATCACCACCGCCTCCACCGCCTCCGCCTCCGCCGCCTTTGGGCTTAAAATCCGGTCTCCAGCGCAGGCCGCCACGGCCGCGGCCGCTGACAATACCCACCTCAAGAGGCAGTTCGAATTCCGAGCGTTCGAACACAGCTATTACTATCTTCGGTGAATCCACGAGTATTGTCGTTTGATTAGTGGTAGGGTCGGTAACGTCGCCAAGCCAGTAAATGAATTGATAACCGGGCTTGGCGATAGCCGTGAGTGTAACAACTTCGTCCAGGCCGGCCTTGTAAACGCCTGTCTGTGGCGTAATCTTGCCGGCATCTATCGGACTTTGCTCAATCAGCAGGCTATACCCGATGTCGTAGTAGGAATCGGGGTCGAAATAGTCATACATCTGACCGTAACCATTCTGGCCAACCACGGCAATCACAACCGCCATCGCCACCAGAACCACCCTCCATACAATACAGTTGGGTTTGTCGGTATTAATCATATCCCCCAATATCCCTATCTACTTGTTGGTTCGGCGAAAATTATCCTTTCCTCTTCTAAGCAGCATCGCACCGCCGATAGAAAACAATGTCAGCATGGCAGGCTCAGGAACCACCGGAACATCGGCAGGTGATCTCACTTCATAGCTACCCGAAACAGGTGCTGTATCACTGCTGAATACCAGAAACCATGAATGAACGCCGTTATCAATATATCCCCCTGAAGGAGCCCATAGCTCTGCAGAAGAGCCAAATGTCCATGATAACGGATCTATGACGCTCTCGGTCGGTTCAACACCTTCACCAAACCCGGGCGATGTATATTCCACATCGCTGAATGAACCTATGCCAAGTACATGTGCCCCGTTAATCGGGTTTCCACTGCTGTCTAATAAACCAAAATATTCAATACTTTTATAGGAAGGATCGTTACTGTTAAATATCTGATAAGCGTAAATATATCGACCATCCAAACCTAAATCGCTGGTTAATGAATCGACAAAAGTTTTCTCATCATCCGCCAACAGATACCCAGTGTGATAGACAGCAAAATCTACACGCGCATAGAAACCATCTTCTGTATACTCCTTGTATCCCTGCCAGTTGCCTTCGTGTTCTGCATATGAACTATCCGGCAGCATCAGAAGCAGCGTTGCACTCGCATCCTGAGCGAACAGTATTGCGCCAAGCAATGAACTTAAAAAAAGCACCCTCTTTGCTGACATAGAAAAACCTCTCTCTCGCCTCCTTACTGCCATCCATGTCTGAATCTATAAGTTGTCCGGCCTTATATTACCCAGGCCGTCTCTTACGAATAACAGCTGCTAACCCACCGGTTCCAAGCAGCAGCAACGTTGCCGGCTCCGGTACCGGGGTAGGCAAATCCGTTGTTGCAAAGATTTGTCCTACCGGCGTACCCACCAACGTCCCAATACCCCAACTAGGCTCGTAATCACTTAGGTACCATAGAAGCGCAGACATCTCGCCTATATCGAGCGCATTGGTGTTAAACAGTGCGTCAACACTTTGACCTGACGCACTGACCGCCCAGACGTCAGGCTCGACCCAATCTCCCTCCAAATCGTAGTCCGGCGACTGGGCCTCGGCGGCATCCAATATCTCCATCATGAAGAAGCTAAGGTGAGTATCCGAGATATTGGTTATCTGGTAAGTATATAGATATGGACCAAGGTCATACTTCCAAACGTCGCAGTCAACCTGGGCTATAGGAGTGTCGTCGAAATTAAGAAATTCCTTTTCATGTGACCATACAGGTGTTTTCAACCCAGCTGGTACCGCGCTCACATTCTGCGCAGATATCACGACAAGCAGAAAGCTCAAAAAAAGTAACCTTTTCATCGGCATAAAACGACCTTTCCTCGCAATACCCTCTTTACCTCTTTTTCTACTACCCTCATTTGCAGCCGGTATTTTTCACAGGAACAACCTGTTGCGCCCTGGCTGCAGGCGCGCACACACACCACCTAAGCCGTTACACCATCCTCACTGAATTGCTTAATCAACCTCCCCCGGTGTTAAGTGAAAGCCGCCGTGTCTAAATCACTGCAGACCTAATAATTACAGTGCCGACACTTTACGTGAATACAAAGATTCCTCGCAACTTTCAAAACACCATGTTCATCACACCTCCCCCATATTGAGGTATGCTGTATTTAAGCATATCGGCCCCCAAAAGTCAAGCCTTTTTTTGCCGCCCGCCCCGGGAAAATTCTCCCAGCCCGCATGGTCCCACAATAACCGCATCTGTGCCCGTTCATCGCAGATTTTGGCTGCAATAAAGGCAAAAATTTTTTACAGGAAGACCTTCCCAGTCCAATAAATTTGAGCCTCAAACGCCCCCCCTCAACAGCCTTTTGTGAGATACGTGTCAGAATATAACGGACCCCGGCCAAGCCCGCCCCGCAATCTTAACGGTTTGTCGTGTTCTAAACGCGAATACCGCCCAGCGGCCCCAGGCCGTTTTTGGGCCCCCAATCCCGGTAAACTTGGTCTAACGCTTACCTCAGTGGGCACGCCTCGCTTACCGAGTTGGCTCCTAACACGCCCCGCCATATTGCGTTTGCTATGCTGCGGTCGGCTACGTTGACAACGCCGTCACAATTGAGGTCGCAGTCTCTTGTTACCGGTCTGCGCTCCAGCTTCGCTCAATTTGTTGAAAAGAATTTGGTTGCATTGGCTGAATCGGCATCGTAATGACGCCACATGGCATTATTTGTCTCTATAATCCTTGTGTATTTATGCCCATCATGTATAATACTGTTTTCCTTCTGAGGAACTGTCAGTTATAGAGGAAGAAGGTATTATTGACCTTTGAATATTAAATGGAACGTTGCTGCACAAGCAAAGCGAAGATGTCATTCACGCGAAAGCGGGAATCCAGGCCTGTTCAAGGCGTTTCTGGACCCCCGCCTCCGCGGGGGTGACAGAGCGTTACTGTTTCTTTAGTTTTTCAAACATCAATAGTTGAATTGGTCATGCTTGAACCAAAACACCAGACGCCCACGGCGGCTGGCCAATAAAATAGAAAAAGGAGATGTTGGAATGGCCCGGTTCGGGGCCGATTATACGGGACCAGGCACACCCTTTTTTGTTCACTTCAAATGCTTGAAAATTATTGACTTTTGGCTGGTTGGGCGGTACACTAAAAACCTCGAAAAGTGCGGCTGTCAAGGGGTCGATGGCAGCGGCGAAAGAAGCGATAAATTCTTTGGGGAAACGCAAAGACTATGGATGTCAAGGAGCAAAAGAAGGAGCAATTTGAGGGAAAACGGATTCTTGACGAACTCAAGAATTCTTACCTGAATTACGCCATGAGTGTTATTGTCGCGCGGGCCCTGCCGGATGTGCGCGACGGGCTAAAACCATCGCAGCGGCGGATACTGGTCGCTATGAATGATTTGAACCTCGGGCCCCGCAGCAGACACCGCAAATGCGCAAAGATAGTCGGTGACACCGGCGGTAACTACCATCCACACGGCGACCAGGCAACCTACGGAACTTTGGTTCGGATGGGTCAGGGCTGGAATATGCGGCGTACGCTTGTTGACCCGCAGGGTAACTTCGGCAGCATCGACGCCGACCCCCCCGCCGCTATGCGATACACCGAAGCACGCATGACCGAAGCGGCAATGGAAATGCTTGAAGACCTCAACCGCGATACCGTCGATTTTGTCCCCAACTATGACGAGACTCGCAGCGAGCCGGTCGTTTTGCCGGCCAGGTTTCCGAATTTATTGGCCAACGGCGCAAGCGGGATCGCCGTGGGGATGGCGACGAACATCCCGCCGCATAACGTGGGCGAGGTTTGCGATGCGCTGGTGCTGATGATTGACGACCCCGACTGTGGATTCAAGGACATTATGGAGAAACTGCCTGGGCCGGACTTTCCAACAGGCGGTATCATCTGCGGGCGCAAGGGCATCATGGACGGCTACGTCACCGGAAGAGGCCACCTGAAAGTCCGCGCGACAACCCATATCGAAGCAAAGAGCAAGGGCAAAGAGAGCATCATCATTACCGAGATACCCTACATGGTGGTTAAGACCACTATCGTCTCGAAGATTGCCGATTGTGTCCACAACGGCCAGATTGCCGAGATTGCCGACGTTCGCGATGAGTCGGACCGCAAGGGAATGCGGATAGTCGTTGACCTGAAAAAAGATGCCGATGCTCAAGTCGTCCTGAACAAACTGTTCCGGTTTACACCTCTGCAGAGTACCTTCGCCATAAATAATGTGTCCCTGGTCAACAAGCGGCCTGAAACGCTCAACATCAAGCAGGTGCTGAAGTTTTTCCTCCAGCACCGCCGCGTCGTCGTTCGCAGGCGAAGCAGATTTCTTCTGAAGCGGTGCAAAAACCGTGCGCATATTCTCGAAGGACTTATCCTGGCTGTCAGCGATATCGATGAGATTATTTCCATTATAAAGAAATCGCCCGACACGCCGACCGCGAAGCTGAACCTGATGAAAAAGCCCTTAAAACTTGCCGAGACTGCGACACTTAAAAAGATACTGCCCGAAAGCTTCGTCACGGAAAAAACCAAAGAGCGGCATTTTCTCACCGGCCCGCAGGCCAATGCGATTTTGACCATGCAACTGCAAAGGCTTACCGGCCTGGAAATCGAGAAGCTGGCCAAAGAGTACACCGAGCTTATTGAACGGATAGCCGGCTATGAAGCTATTTTGAACGACGAGGCCTTGTTGTTAGACGTTATTCGTGAGGACATTTACGAGATCAAGGAAAAATACGGCGATAAAAGGCGAACGGTCATTACCGCCGATGACCTCGATGATTTTGACGCTGAGGATTTGGTCGCCGAGGAAGAAGTCCTCGTGATGATAAGCCACGGCGGATATATAAAGAGGATGCCGATTGACACTTATCGGAAACAGGGCAGGGGCGGCAGGGGTATCATCGGCTCAGCTACCAGAGAAGGCGACTTCATTGAAGACATATTCACCGCTTCAACGCTCGATTATCTTCTCATCTTTACCAGTCGCGGCATCTGCCACTGGCTCAGGGTCTATGATCTTCCAACCATGTCCCGCCAGAGCAAGGGCAGAAATATCGTAAATCTCCTGCGCCTGCGCGATGAGAAAATCACGTCGATAATCAATGTCCGCAAGTTTGACAAAAGACAACTCGTCATGGCAACACAAAACGGCCTTGTCAAAAAGACGGTGCTGGGTGCCTATGGCAGGCCCAGAGCCAGCGGTGTCATCGCAATCAAACTCGACCTGGATGACGACCTGATTGGTGTTGCCGTTACCAGCGGTGAAGATGAAATTATCTTAGGCACGCGCCAAGGGATGGCGTTGCGATTCAACGAACTGCAGGCCCGCTCGATGGGGCGTGTCAGCAGAGGCGTAAAGGGCATAAAGCTGCGCGCAGGTGATAAGGTTGTGGATATGGTGATTCCGCGCAAAGGCTCGACGCTGCTGACGGTGTGTGAGAAGGGTTACGGCAAGCGAACGAATCTCGACGATTACCGGCCGCAGAAGAGGGGTGGGCTGGGTCTTATCAACGTAAAAACCACCACGCGAAACGGCAAAGTTGTTGCGCTAAAGGCGGTTGACGGCAACGATGAGCTTATGATGATAACCGCCAAGGGCATGATTATCCGCACCGGCCTCGACGAAGTGCGCGCCATTGGCAGAAATACCGCCGGCGTCCGCATGATAAAGCTAAAGGCCGGCGATAAACTCGTCGCCGTCGAAAGGCTCGTCATCGAGGACGACGAACCGGAGACAACACAAACAGCCGCCGAGGGCGAACAGCCGTCAATCGAGCAAAAACGCAAGGTAACAAAAAGAAAGAAAAAAACGGCTGATGGTGAGTGGGTGAGTAATTAAGCTACAAAAGTATTGCATTATCCCGCTGGTTTTGGTAGAATCTGAATAATCTGCCTGTGCCCAGATTTTGGGGCTCTAAGCAGGAGAAAATGCAGGTTTTTTGGGATTTTTGGGATTTTTTTGTTGACTTAGAGCCGGTAGATGGTTAAGATAATAAATGATGACAATTTAATATCGAAGTTCACTGAACTTTTGGCGTCTCTGCCAAAACCGCTAATTATTGTATGTGACGAGATGCACAAGGCTCAGTGCCACGAAATGGGGCCCTGCTTTCTTGTGTTCGTCACGGGCTTTAGCGGGCCTCGGCAGAGCACTGTGCAAAGCGGTGCTCCTTATTAATGCGCACCTCTGAATTTCAGTGCTCACCGGCAAGAACCAAGAGAGTGAAGGTCCATTTGGACGTAAATGTTAGTACTACAGCGCCATGTGGCTGTTTTTATACTGAAAAACCGCATTTTTGATGCTGATAATAGGGCCACCGAACCCTGAAAAGGCTTAAGTGGCGCTGTAGTATTAGAACGTAACCAAAAATTGAAGGATTGAATCATGAAAAAGATAATTGTAGTAATGATAACAACAGCAATATGCCTCGGTACATCTGAGGTCAAAGCGCTAATATTGAATGACGGTACAGTTCATACCGTTGACTGGACTATTGACGAGCCGGTATCAGTGGAAGATAGTCCCGGAGGTTATTTCACAACTTTGAACCTCTTAGATGGAGGTGAAATAACAAATTGGATTAATGTTTTGGATTATAGCCTGATTACCCTCTCGGGTGGTTCGATAGGATATGACCTATTCGCTTATGATTTCAGTCATACCACTATTTATAGTGGGTCGATAGGTTATGATTTATACGCTTTCGATTACAGTCAAGTAGAGCTAACCGGTGGCTCGATAGGAAATTTTCTTTCAGCCCGAGAGTATAGCCAAGTAACTATCTTTGGAAGTGATTTTGCAGTTGATGGTATTCCAGTTGGTTATGGACCAATAACCGAAGGAACTATAAATGAACTCGGGATGTTAACCGGTACTTTGACGGGAACACTTCAATACGGTGATTTAATAGATAATTTTTTCTACATCGATCCAGACGCAACCATTATCCTCGTGCCAGAACCGGCATCGTTACTTTTGCTCGGTGCAGGAAGTTTGTGCTTTAGAAGAAGAAATAGGAAATAGAAACAGAGCAAGGTGGGAGCAAATGAAAAAACGATCCTCCTTCGCATAAAGCTATGGAGGACAGGAAGGAGCAGTACAATGGGAATCAGGAACGATTTTTCGTGGGGGATTTTATTTGTTTTGGTAACCTTCGTATTTGTGGGAGGCACCCAGGCAAAGGCACTGTTCTCTATCGACAGTCACAGTTACACGCATCCTCTTGTCAACGTTTACACGATTGAAGGGGATACACTTGCCTGCCCTGTTAGAGTAAATGATTTATCGGATTTTGTAGCAGGTGTCGGACCCATTGACATAGCTGTTAGTGATGACTTAAACCTCGCATTTGTCACATTCGAAGATACATATGATGTTGTCGTTCTCTCCACCAGGACGCTTGAGAGGGTTGCGCTGGTCCAAACCCTCGTATATGACGCTGCCGGAATTGTAGCAGATGATGTCAAAGATAAGATATATATTATACGAAGAGGAACCCACAACTTATATGTTTATACATGGAATGAAATTACTGAAACATTGGACCTCGAAAGCCAACAGGATTTATCAGGTTTGACATCTGGCAAGGGCATTGCCCTTGATGGAGAATATCTTTACGTAACAGACACTTCGGACACCGTGCGGTGTTATAATACGACTACATGGGCACATGACGACAGTAACGATATTACGCTGCCGGAAGACAATGGCGCCTGGGGGATTGCTATTTACCATGACTCGTTAGATAACAGGTACGGTTACTTTGGTGGATTATTTAACCATGACAATCTTGTCAGGGTTGATCTGGATGACCCGAACAATTATTTGATCATAACACCTTCCGATTCAGGAGTTTCTGGTCTGGCAGTCGATCCAAATACCGGTCTTGTATACGCCTCTTTGCTTGACCATACTAACAGGGTATTTGACACATCATTCAAGGATTTTAAGCAAATTCGAGAAGGATGTTTTGGGATTTATGCCGCAGGCCCTAGCCCAGGAGATAAATTCTGTGATATCCACCCTCCGATTGGCTGTTTCGCAATTGTGGATATAGCTTTGGGGTTTACCGAGTATTTTTCCGATCTGACGTTGCGTAAGTCCCGCATTTACCCGCATTTGCCGAAGATAGCCGGGAATCAGACGGTATTTCGTACTGTGTTGGGCTTTTGTTGCCATAACATAAATTTATCATCAAAAGGGCTTGACACTATTTGCGTATCATGTTAAAATAGTAAAGAGGTTTGAAAAACTTATTGAAAGGGAGACCATTATGAAAACGCAAATTCTTTTACTTGTGCCAGTTATTGTGGCAATGTCAGCTTGTAATCTCCAAGCGGCGATTGACTGGGATTTTTATGACGATGGTATAATCCAGGAAGGAGATGAGTACGCGAACGTTCGGTTATTCGATACGCTGCCGGACCATACTACGGTAGATATGACCGGCGGGTCTGCTTACAATATACTCACTTACGATTTCAGTACACTCAATGTATCCGGTGGCCAAACTGAAGTATTTGCGTATAACCAAAGCACAATCAATGTCAGCGGCGGAACAGTATATACACTTGACGCTCTTGACTTTAGCAACGTAAATGTCTTCGGAGGTTCAGTGCGTGGTCTACATGCTTATGATACTGGTATAGTTAACGTTTCAGACAGCGCAGATGTGTTTTCTCTGGTCGCCAGCGAGTATGGTGTGGTAAACGTCTCGGGCGGCTCAGTAGACCACCTTGCAGCGTTAGAATTCGGTACGTTTAATCTTTCTGGGGGTGCTGGATTCGATTATTTGGTGGCTGAGAACTCAGGTCTAATTAATATTTTCGGATACGACCTGAGTAAGACTGATATTGGAGGTGGATATGGTTATGGCTTTGTAAGTGGGGAGTGGGAAGACGGTACAATTTTCACTATCGATTTTTCCGTTGCTGGAGCGTACTCACGAGTCGTTCTATACGAAATCCCAGAACCATCGACGTTAGTAATAATTATGACAGGTCTTCTATTTTTTAGAAAGCGCCAAAGGTAAATTGGTTGTAATCACAAAAGGAGCAAGGATATGAGACAGGTAAAAATTATCGGAGTGGTATCATTGCTTGTAATTTTCGTTTGTTCAGTCGGCAACAATTTTGCATATGCAAAATCTGTTTATGCTATCACGGACCATCATGCCAGCACGCTCAGGGCGTATGAAATCCGGGGCGATCAATTGGAATATCAGGCTGACGTTGAGGTTACTGATTACGCTAACGGTTCAGTCGATGTTACAATCAGTTCGCAACTTGAACTTTTATTCATTACGTACGAGGATGAAGGCAAAATAGTCTGGGCTGGTGCAAAGAGCCTGCGGCAGAAAGGATTTATAGACTTAGGTGGTGCGCCTTGCTACGCATCTGATTTTGCAGGAATTGTTGCAGATGAGGGAAAGGAACTTATCTATGCGGTTTCGAGAGAGGGCGACAAACTTTACATTTTAGGATGGGATGCGCAAGGTGAAAAGCTGGAACTGAGAGACCCTGACGACCCGACCCAGCCGTATAGCGCGGGAGATCCGTATATTACGCTTGTAGGCTTGGGCGGTTTGGGGGCATTTGGATTAGCATTAGATGGGAATAGATTGTACATTGGGAATAATACAACGACCGTGCATTATTATGACACCGACAACTGGGCGCATCTGGGGACTCGTGATGTGGGGCGAAATGCAGCGGATCTGGCAATCGACCCCAACAACGGCCAACATAACGCATATCTTTACACAGGGGCATTGTATTACGGCACCGGCACCGGCC
>CAZLWL010000002.1:0-78707 GCA_964563335.1 uncultured Pirellulales bacterium | reverse complement strand
TCCCTTGAACCTTTTCGACCTAACTAACCTACGCCTTTAGAAGCTATCTTGAAACCGTCACCCTGAGCCCTTCACTTCGCTTGAGGGCAGGCTCCGCGAAGGATCTGTTTAGCTGAAACAATAGATTCTTCGTCCCGATACATCCCCGGGGTATCGGGACGCGCGGGACTCGAAATGACGTCTCGCAGCCGTATTATAAAAAACTTGTACACGGCGTAAGCCTTTAGCAGGATTTAAGTTAATTGCCCGGCCACAAACGTGCAGACTTACAAACCCGCAAAGTGAAGACCAATTAGAATTTGCACGTCCGATAAATATCACGCAAGATTTCACGGCAGGCTGCACACAACCCAATCGTTCAATCGACGGCGTAATTTGTGGCATGAACTTTCGCGTTTGGCGCCCTTGCCGGCCATATCCGTCTCGTAGAATTAATGTAAACGGCGGAGTAATATAGTAAGAAGCTCTGCGACCTCAGCGTTCTCGGCGGTGAGAAATCCGGACTAAAACTTGCCCTCCAACCAACTCACCCATTCACCAATTCACCGGCCAACCGGCAGCCTGATTGTTACGGTCGTCCCCACACCGACCCGGCTCGCTAAATGCAGCGAACCGTTGTTCAGTTGAAGCAGCCGCTGCGCGTGCGCAAGCCCCATCCCCCGCTTCCTGCCCGCTGCCCTTGCCGAAAAGAACGGCTGCGTGGCCTTTGCCAGAGTATTTGCGTCCATCCCACAACCGCTGTCGATAATCGCAAATGCCGCAAATCCTTCCGGCTGTTCGCATCCGCCGTCTATCCTTATCAGCCCAGTGCCTGGCGCGTAAGATTCCAGCGAGTTGAACATAATATTCGCAATCGCCAAAACCACCTGCTCATCATCAACGCAAACCTCGCCAAGCTCATCAATCGAGACAAGCTCCACTTCGAGTTTCTTAAGCTCATGCGCCACACTCGTTCGACGAACCGCCGCGTCAATCAATGCCCTCACCGAGACCATTTTCCGCACAGGCTCTTCGGGCCTGGCAAAACTCAGCAAGTCGCCGACTATCCGGCTTATTTCCTCCGCCCGCTCCTGAATCTGCCTTAGTGTCTGTTTCTTGTTCTCATCGCTTTCTCCATCGTAAAGCAGTTGCACCCGGCCTGATATCACCGCCAATGGATTATTCAGTTCGTGCGCAGCCCCCGCTGCCGTCTCAGCTATTGCCGCTAAGGATTCCACTGTCGCAAGCTCGCTGCGACTTTCCCTAAGCTCTCCCAAAAGCTCGGCAAACCGCTCCGCCAGCCACTCCTGGCGACGACGCGACGACGCTAATGCAATAATCCCCGCCCCCACTGATGCAACTGTGCCGAAAAGCCCCAACTGACCTCTCGGGTCCCTCGGGCCGCGCCGCTCATAGACAATCCCTCCAATCGCTCTGCCCCCGACCAGCAATGGTGCCGTTAGCGTCCTGCTTATGTCAAATTCACATTCAATCCGCTCCAAAAGTCCCCTCACCGAATCATCGGCGTCTGATATCTCGAACTCATTGGCCAATTGCTCTGGCGCAATCGGCCCTTCGCCCACCGGCCTGATTACCTGCGCGTTCATGTGCCCGGAACCGTCGATAACCACCGCCTCCAAAAGTCCTTCATCGTCCTCAGCCTGAACATACACGCACACCGGCCCGGTCTGATAGTGTCTTTGCCACCCGCTCGCAAACGCCCCAGCTACATCGACTGCCGACATGTCTGCACTAACACCTGACAGAAACTCATTCACAAAAGTCGCATGAGCGCCGCTCGTAAGCAACTGACGATTCGCCGCTGTCAGCTCAGTGTTATCACGTGCCAGTTTGGCGGACGTTGCGCCTATAAGCTCGCAATAAGCCGCCGCCCCTCCCGGCGCATCCAGTCCTAACAGCTCGCTCCTTTGGCGAACCTCGCCCGCCAACCGGCTGCGAATCTCCTCAATCTGCTCCGCCGAAACCGACAACGAATCAATTATCTCCGAAATTGAATCGGGCGAATCGAAACTGCCCGACATCCCTATTTCACACTGTCGCGTGATGATGTCAGCAAGACGCACGATGCCGGCAATACCGGCCGCCGGCAGATTCTCGCATATTATCTCCGGGTCGCTGTGATGCAGCCAGATTGCAAGCACTATCTCGCGGGGCAGATGCCACTTCTCGGCCAATCGCCTCCCTATCACCGCATGGTCGAGCCCGAGATGCTTTTGTTCGATATGCTGCAGGGATGTGTTTTGCGACTTCGCCTCGCTGACCATCCGCTCAAAGCTCTTCGGCATGACCTCATCAAGTGCCAGTTTGCCGATATCATGCAGCAGGCCCGCCGAAAAGGCCAATTGCCTCTGCCCCTCACCCAGGACAAGTCCGGCAATATCCCTCGCACAGCACGCCACACCCAGACCATGCAGTGCGAGTTGTTTCCGCCCCAGCGTCCGTCTGCTGTCCGGATCGTAATCGGTCTCAAACGCGCCGAAGACTTTGTTCGACAGGACCGCCTCACGAATCATCGACTGGCCCAATTTCGCCACCGCCTCCGCTACAGAGGGCTTATCTCCCGCAAAAACCACTCGCTCCTTGTACGCCAGCGACAATATCTTCGCCGTCAGCGCGGCATCCGATTCGATTATCTCACCTAAAGCCGCCCTGTCGATTCCGTCATCCGCCAGATTAGCCAAATACCCCGCCGCAACCTCCGGCAATGTGGAAAGTGAATCAAGCTGCCGAATTATCAGCTCCACCTGCCGAGCCGCCGCCGTATTTTTTGCCGATTTACCCATCAAGAATCCCTCTGCTCCTGCCGGCCACACCATGTTGCTATTGCAACTGTAAAACGCCGGCGATTTTATCGACCAGTTCGGTGATGTTGAATGGCTTTTTCATGAAATCCTCGGCGCCCGCTTTTAACAGGTCCGCAATCTCACTTTGATTGACAACGCCGCTGACTATTATGATTTTCGTATCCGAAAACTCGGCGTTGCTCTTTATCGTCTGGCACACCACATTACCGTTGACATCCGGCAGCATATAGTCCAGGATTATCAGGTCGGGACAAAACTGTTGTGTTATCAGCCCGGCGTCATACCCGCTTGAGGCCGTCTTAACATCGAACCTCCCGTCACGGGTCAGAACATCAACCATCAACTCCACAATCTCAGGGTCATCGTCCACAATCAGGACTTTTTTCTTGCCGCTATCGAACCTGTCTAACGGTATATCGTTGTCCCTCATGAACTTGACAAGGCTTTCCCGAGGTATCCTGCGAAATCGCGACCCCGGTATCCGAAATCCCTCAAGTCTGCCCGAATCGAAGCACCGAATAATCGTCTGCTGGCTCACACTGCACACTTGGGCCGCCTCGCCGGTCGTATACAATTCCTTTATTTTACCCATCCTTGTCTCCCTTAATGAAATTTGGCCAACTTTCGGCCTCCTAAATTACCTGATTGCCCTAATTTAACTATCGGACGATAGGCTTGTCAAGGTTTAATTTTCCAGTAAAAAATCCCCCTGCCAATAGTGATATGCACCACTTTATCAGCCCGCCAGTGAACCTAAGTCTTTCAACTCCAAGTACCTGCCGTAGCTCATAGCCGCTGGCTTGGTGCACAGCATGATTTGACGTGTTTACAACGATTAGATTGTGACAGTAAGATACTCAGTGTCGGAGGCGAATTGCATTACGCCCTCAAAGGCTGCTGGAATAAGCACAGTGTCGCCCTTCTTGAAATCTACAGTCTCAGTCGCCTGTGACGTTATGCAGCCTTTGCCCGTGATGACCATCACTACTTTCATCCTGCCGGTAGAAAGAAGTACCTCACAGCCAGCCATCTGGTGGCCTTTATCGACCCTGAACACATCCGAATCGACAAGCCTGCCGACTGTGCTGACAGAAAGGTCGTCACCGGCCGGGTCAAAGTGAATACTCTCAAGAGCATCTTCGATATGAAGCTGCCGCGGCTTTTGCGAATCATCAACACGGTTCCAGTCAAAGACTCGGTACGTCGTGTCGGAAGGCGTCTGTATCTCTGCAATTAAGAGGCCCGGCCCGATTGCGTGGCACGTCCCGGCCGGCAGAAAATGGCACTCCCCCTGTTTGACGTACACCTTTTCGAGGAACTCATCGCAGTTGCCCTCTTTTATGGATTGTGCGAACTCATCTTTTGTTACACCCTTTTTCAGACCCTTGTAAATTACAGCGCCCTCGGCGGCGTCGATGATATACCAGCACTCCGTCTTGGGGTCACCTTTGCCCGTTCGTTGGCAAGTTTCCGGGTCCGGATGGACCTGCACGCTGAGAATATCCTGAGCGTCTAAAATTTTGACCAATAGTGGGAAGGGAGGTTCATAGTCCTCTCGACCGGTAATGGCCGCACCGAGTTTGTCAATAGCAGTGTTGATTGTCTCGCCGGCCAACGGCCCGTTGATAATCTCGGATTTATCCTCCGGCAGGTCCGCCAATTCCCAGCTTTCGCCGATCTTCGCTACTTCAGGCAGCCCCTTTCCAAACACTGTCCTCAGTGTTTGGCCGCCCCAGATACGCTCCTTAAATATCGGCCGAAACTTTAACGGATATACTATCATACCGGTTATTCTAATCGTCTCATGCTTCGTTGTAAATACTTGCTAACCAGCGACACAATTATTAGCAGACCGCCGAGAAACACAACAACACAGGGCCCGAGCGAAAAATCCAGGTAATAAGCGAACAAAAGTCCCCCCATTGACGCTATTACGCTCGCCAGCCAGGTGATAAAGATGCGCCCAGGTCCGTTTGGCCGAACCAGTGCCGATATCGTTGCTGGAATAATGAGAAAGGCAAACACAGCTACTACACCGGCCATACGAACCGCCAATGTAATCACCACACCCAACAAGGCATAGAAGAGAAAATCCCACCGCACAACACTCATTCCCTCGGCGATAGCATTATCGTAATCGTCGGCTATCCGTTTGAAAGGCTTGCGGAAAATAAAAAAGGCAAACCCCACCGCAGAAAATAACGCCAGGCCCGTGATAACATCCGACCACCTTGTCCACAAAAGACTACCTGACAGCATCGTCTGCACATGCACATGACCGCCGGGTGCGATGCCGACAAGAAAAAGTGCACCGGCTGCTGCAATAGCGTATGAAATGCCTATGACCGCCTCAAGAGAGATCTGGATAACTCTCCTGCGCACCAGGGCATAAAATCCCGCCGCTAACAGGACACAAGCTAATGAACACGCATAGCCTGCAGGAGAATCTCCATGCACCTCGAATGCAAGATGAGCGCCAATTGAGCCTACCGCTGCAATCTGGGCCAGCGCGATGTCAATAAAGATGACTTCTCTTTTGAGCACGTGGATACCTAAGTATCCTAAAATTGCACCAATTATTATACAGGCCAGAAACGGCAAACCAAGAATTTGAATCAACTGTACCATTGTTAGCACCACTTCCCGCTCAGTACGCCGCTTTGGGGAAGGAGACAACGTACAACAACTGTAAAAATAAAAAATAGCCCGAGGGACAACACTATGCTGGGGCCGTAGGGAAAATCAAACAGGTATGATGACCCTAAGCCGAGCATACAGGCTGCAAATCCCACGCCCCAGCCCAACACGACAGCTCCGGCCCATCTCGTGGTGAACATAGCGGCAATGGCGGCCGGAATCATAAGAAAAGCATAGGCCAGTAGGACTCCCGCAATGGGAACGATCAACACAGTGATGACCCCCTGTGTGGCAAAAAACAAAAAGTCCCACAGCCTCTCGTTCTGTAACGAGCCGGGGTCTTGGGCCAGTGCGATGAATTTGTGTCGGAATCTATAGTGAAAAAGCAACAGGGCAATATAAACAACAGCGGTTACACCAACCAGAGGCCAATTTACCCACAGCATAGCTCCTGAAAGTGCTTTTGTAACGTAAGATGCTCCACCCTGAAGCTTGTCACCAAGCAGAAGCGTCCCGGCCAGAGCCAGCACGTACAATATGCCGATGACTGCTTCGCGTGGTATGGCCCGACTCTTAGGTTTTATCAGGGCCAGCAATCCAGAACCGACCAGAACAACTACCATCGCAGTCGCGTAAGAGCCAGCCGACCCATACCGGACCCCCAGACCTACGCCGATTAGTGCGCCAAAGGCGGCCAACTGATCCAGAACCAGATCGGAAAATATCAGCGTGCGCCTGATTATATGAAGCCCGATATAGGTGTGCATCACTAATACGACCGCTATCAAAGTGGTCTGAACTAAGAAAAATCTTGCTGTTTCCGACATTATCCTTTCTCCTGATAGCCAATCCTGCTACGTGGCTTAATCGTTGCTTAAGATACCTTTCTTTTTGGCCGCCTTTAATAACCCGTCAATCCAGTAATCCACTAATTGAAAATAATCATCGATGCCCGGCGCTCCACCCACATACAATGGAACGATAACCGGCTCTGCATTTACCCTGTTGGCCACCGCCCTGATTTTCTGCTCGTCGAAATAGTTAGCAGCAAAGATAATACGAATATCTTTGGCGCGCATCATATTAACCAGGTTCGTCACGTGTTTGGGCGAAGGCGGTATCCCCGGTTTCGGCTCAACGTACCCTGCTTCGGCCAGTCCGAACAACCTTGCAAAGTAAATCCAGTTCTTGTGGTAGGAGACTATTGCCGTACCCCTTAACGGCAGCATTTGTTTTACCCAGCCGCCCAAATACTCTATCAACGGCTTACCTTCGAATTTGTGCTCTTTGAGAAAGGCAATGAGCTTGACCTGCTCAGCCAGGCTGCACAATGTTTCGCCGCCGAGCATTTCAACAAGCCCGGACCCGAACAACCTGTCGTCGATCCTCTCTTGAAGCTCGCTGAGGTTTTGCAGATAAACTTCCCTGCCTCCAGGGTCATTCTTGATAAGGCCGTTTGCGATATTCTGCGCAGCTACCTTCATGTTGATAGGGCTGCATGTAACATGAGGATTGCCGTAGATATGCAGGCCGCCTTCAATCCTCGACACCACCTTCGGCTTTTCAAGAAGCCGCATGCCGTAACTTGTGGACACATAGCCGGACTGACCGCTTCGAATCTTGCGGTTACCGGAGTTATCAATCACCGTCTGTAACCAAAGCTCTAAGTCCAGACCGGTTGCTATCAAAACATCGGCCTTTCGCACTGCTAACGAAAATGACGGCTTGGGCCGAATAAAGTGGGCATCTTGGTCGCCCCCCACTATCGCTTTAACCGATATGCGGCCACCCCCGATTGCCTTTGCCAGAGACGCATAGTCGGGCAGTGTGGTTACAACCTGTAAGGTCGTCCTGTTTGCCGCCTCGGCCTCGCCGCTGAATACCGCAAGTGCCGGAAGAGACGCGATTATGATTGTAAACAGTATCTTTCTCATCTTATCCGTTCCTTTATGTTAATAGCGTTCGTGTTTGTGCGGCCCCGCGGCAAAAACGGCCTGCAGCCAGATAACGTCTCTCGGAACATCTATGCCATGACCCTCGGCGTGGTTATATTCCAATCTGAACTTGACGAACGGGCTTTGCCACCAGGTGATATAAGGACTGATTTGCCACATATACGGATTATCTCCCGTAACCGCTAACGGCGATAACGACAGCGAATCAGAGATATTTGCATAATCCTTGCTATCCGGCCTGAAATAGTCAGCCCTGATGCCGATATCAACCGTGCGTGAAATCTTGCTTTGCAGATAGCTGTAAAGGCCCCAGGCGTTGATATTATCCGCGCCTGAGCCATCCGGCGCCAACAGCCTCTTGTCTAATAAATATGCTTCGCTGCGCCATTCTATATTGCGGTAACGCATCTTCTCGGTCGGCTCCCATAGAACCGACAGGTCAGCACCCAGCACAGTCGTCATCTTCCGGCTGTCTCTTGTAGTATCGTCGTCCATACTCCACTCGTCATTCCATCCCACAAGACCGCTGAGTCCATATTCGAGATATGTGTCTTTCGACAAATCCCTGTAATTCTTGTAGTGGAGCAGCAGGCTCGGCCTGTTATGACGGTTGCCTCCGAACAACCGGTCGTTTGACCCATCTGTAACCTGAAAAGTGAGTTGTTGCGACACATCACCAGCCGGCTCCATCATCCAGTCAACAGATACCCCGCTTTGATTTAAGCCGCCGTTGCCGAAAATCTGACAAAGCGCCAAGGGAAAATCAACCTGATCCAGCGCATGCTTGTGCCAGCGGTTGACCACCCCGAACTGCTGGCGGAACTTGCCGAACGTCAGGTTAATATCATCCGCAAGATTGTATAGAGTGATATAACCCTCACCAAGAGAAGCACCGTTTTCTGTTACAGGAATCGCCGCCTTAAATCGAGTGTAAGGGTCGAGCCACGACTCGATGTGAATACCCAGAGTGCGAAAATTAAAGTCGCTGCTCTCATCGCTCGTGCTGTCCTGCCGAGAAGAGAAGAGAAAATCTCCCGTAACACTGATTTCCGGATTCAGGGCCTGCAAGCCTAAGCCGCCGGATTCGTAAGTCACCTCTTCCGCAGGCTCTTGGGGCCCGGCCGCCTCACTTGCCGCTGCCTTCGCCAATTCCCGCAGAGATGCAATGTCGGCTTTTTCCTTCTCCTTGCCGGCTCCGGCAGCAAGCTCGTTTATTTGTTCCTTAAGCTCTGCTATTTCAGCGTCATGCCTTTTTTGAATTTCGAGAATCTGTCGCTGGAGGTCTATGATACGTTCGTTCAATTGCTCGATGGCGCCGGCGTCCACTTTTCTTTCTTGCGCCAAAGCGGCACTTACAAATACCGCCGAAACCGAGACTATTAAGGTAAGACTAATCTTCAGCATTGCTAAAACTCCTCTAAAGTGTTTTTCAGACCAGAAGCGATTATTCGGCTAAAGGACCCGCTCTTAGCGCTATAGCTGTAAAGTCAGAACAAATACTGTGTGTGGTATGTTCGCCTTCTTAAAGTCAGGCAAAAGTAACCATGCCTAAAATAAGGTCGTTGTGCTACCGGTGCGCGAGTAAAGGAGGACCGCGCGGTATGAAAGGTTCTCTTTGAGTACCTGACGGTGATATATTCTGCTCAAAACTGATGCCCGGGTTAAACTCGACTGCGCAGATATGCTCAAGCACCGGACTCACAAAAAATTTCCCTGCATGGCCCTGCAGAACCAGGCAAATTGGGCATTTTGAACTGTCGTGCTCTTGGGGGGCAGGACCATCATGGCTTGCTTTCGAATTATAGCTGTGGCAGTAGTCGATATGCAGGGCGAACACAGCGCCTGTGGAGAACCCACAAAACGCTATCACCCCAACAACAAGCATGATATTACGGCACGAAAACTTCATTTCTCAAACTACAGCCGGTTCTGATAGATTATCTTTGCTTTGTAGAAAAGGTCTGAAAATTGTCATTCTGAAGAATCTCCAGCGCACGAAGGATTAAGATTCTTCGCGGAGCCTGTCCTCGAGTGAAACGAAGGGCTCAGAATGACATCTATAAGGTTTTCTACAGAGCAATTATCTTCGACTCTACTTTTCAATTCGTCCTATAACAATAATTTTCTTTAGTAAAAACGCCTTCTAACCTGTTTTTTCACTACAATTGGGGCACAGGCCTTCGAGTTGGACACGCTGATGGTGGATGGTAAATCCTGCCGGGGGCTTTGACATTGGCATATCAGTGTCGGTAAGGCAATGGGTCTGGTCACAACTCGTGCAGGTAAAGTGGGGATGGCACTGGCTGGACGTGCATCGGTTGGCTAATTCAAAATGCTGTGCCCTTTCAGTCAAAAAGGCCTTGTGAACAAAACCTGCCTCGATAAAACTTTCAAGAACGCGATATATCGTTACCTTGTCCGGTGCGGCCTCAGCCAGTTTGGCCGTTATCTGTTCATGCGTAACAGGTTTGCCCGCCTCAAGCAGAACGCCTAAAACAACCGCCCTTGGCCGGGTCAGCCGCAGACCGGCTGAGTTCAGCAAGGTCTGCGCTTTTAGTCTTAGGTCGGATTTCATTATTGTTCGTCCTTTCCGGCAGGACACTCTTCGGAATGCTCATGTTCGTGCGGGTGACTGTGAATCGCGTGCTCCGGGCAAACGCACACATCGGTCAGCTTGATATCCGATTTGACGAACAGCAGCGGAAAAACAATATCACTGATACAACACGGCAGCCACACCGCGACAAATAATGTCGCAAAGATAGCAGCCGTTACGGCAATGGTAATATCTCCCTGCATGTTCATCAGCATGTGTGAAGACGATGCCCACGTACTGATTAAGACGTGCCCGGCGTGTGGAAATTTAGTTCGAGGCACAAAATAAGCAATCAGAACACCAAGCAAGGCCGCCGGATTCACTATATACCACTCCTCGATGAAACCAAGATGAATTCTGTGCTCATGCTGCTCCGCCGCTCTGCCCTGACCGGAGCCCGCAAACGAATCATGCTCCCCGCCATCCTCGTTGTGCCCGCCCAATTCGGCATGTGTAGGCATCTGTAGCCCGATCAGGCTTTCGCCGAGATACGGAATAATAGAATCGCTAAGCGTCGCAATACCTATCGAGCCGACATAGCCGACCGCAAGGACAAGTAAGAAATTCTTCACCTCCCTGTGTATAGCGAAAAGCGACGCGGTAACCATTGCACTTAGCACCACGTGGCCCGGGTGGAAAATGCTGAATAACATGCCGGCATGGGCCTTCCCGACGTTTCTGAAGACGAGCATGAAGAGTATCCCTGTCAAAGCTCCAAGCATGGTAAACGGAGCGTGCCCCTTAAGCTCGGCGCCAATATGCGATATTTTTTCTTTTATTGACATTTTGCCCTCGCCAACCCTACAAATCAGATCCAGCTTCAACAACTATACGCACATTATAGCCAAATGCAACTAAGTTGCAAGAAGATTTTGAAAAAAGCGGAAGAAACCTGTGTTGTCCTTTTTTATAAGGGTTTTGTGGTCAGCAATTGCGCGTGTCTTGCGCCGTTTCAACATCGTTTATGTCGCCGAATGGCGTTTGTGCCCTAATCGTCTCAGCCTTGAGACTGCTCCAGTCCACTTTCCACAGAAATGCTATCCACAATATACTCAGTAGCACGACCGCCCACAATCCAGCAACCGAACCGGAGCCAATAGTTGTTTGGATAGAGTCGCGCACGCCATCATAAGCTAAGTGATACACCGTTGCCACAGCCAAACTGCCAGTTCGCGTCCAGATATACGCGAAGACTACCCCATGCAGAATAGCCGGCGCAGCACCGAGGAGGACTACAGCGGCCACTGTGGTTGCCACCGACACGCTGGTAGGAACAGCGATTTCCTCCGCAGTTGCAATCCCTGCATGGACCCCTATGCCAACCAGAACGGGCAAGTGCCACGCCCACCAGATGATGGCATGTATAAATACGGCCTTGCGAGGGCTGAACCGCCGGGCCAAACGCGGCAGCATATAGCCACGCCAGCCGAACTCTTCCCCGAAGCAAGGCACAAAACCCAATAGAAATACAAATATCCAAACAATTTGTATGCCTGTTACATCATCGGGCAAATGCAAAGTTCCAACAGCCAGGTCAATGATTGTAGGCACAACCAACAACCCCAACACGAGGCCCACCACCAACAAGTAGTGCTTTGGCTTACCCCACCGCCAACCGGCATCGCCGAAGCCGTCTCGAAATACGTATCGTCCCGCGATGAACGTACCCACTGTAACCATGCACATCGAAGTGGCATGCAGTACATATCGGGGTAGCAGTTAAAGGCCCCATATTGCGGCTATAATCTGGAAGGGCCACGAAAGGGCAAACACAATCAATAAATAAAGCCACAATGAAAACGAACGTCCTTGTCTAATAGAATTTTTCTTATCCATTCCCAATCGTTCCTTTTCGGCCACGATGATTAATCCGACATAACAAGAAAATGCCGGATGGACTTCCATTATTTTACTGCGTAACTCTCAATCAAAAAAGAAACAAATTTTTCAATTCTCTTGAAGCTCTTGTCGTACACTCAGTATCCAGGTTTTGCGGCTAATATAAAGTGATGCTGTAAAGACAACGGGACGCTGGTGGCCGTGATGTCATTGCCGCCGAAGTGCCGTTTCAGACCGTCAGATAGTAAAGATATTTATCGCACAGTTCTACTGCAGCGGTACTCGCGGCCGGCCGTTAAGTCTTGGTGGGGCCATTTTGCCCGATTCAGAAAGAATTTGCCAAATCAATGTCCATCTTATACACTGTTCCAACCGTCGAATAATAAGAAATCGCACTGTCTGTGGGCAGCGACAATGACTAAAGACCACCGCGAAAATCTGAAAACCATGAGTCTTGGCGACCACCTCGAGGAGTTGCGAGCCAGGTTGATATTGACATTACTCGGCCTGGTTGTCGGCCTCATATTCTGTCTGTTCTTCGGCAAATTCCTCATCAGCTTGCTGGCGGCCCCATTTGCAAAAGCTATCGATTCGCCCGACGCAATTCACCATTTGCAGACAATCCAGCCGGCTGAAGGATTCATTGTTTACATAAAGGTCTGCCTCGTATTCGGACTCTTGATAACCTCACCATGGGTATTCTGGCAAATCTGGGCGTTTGTTTCGTCCGGCCTTTACCGCCGCGAAAAAAAATTCGTATATGCGGTTGCTCCAATAAGTGCGTTGCTGTTTATCACAGGCGCCGTTTTCTTCCTCGTAATAATTGCGCCTCTGGCGATGGGTTTCTTCATTAAGTTCAACGAGCGATTGTCCCTGGCATCAAACTGGACCTTCCAGAGCTATATCAACATGGTCTTGGCACTGACCCTGGTCTTCGGGGCGGCGTTTCAAATGCCCATTGCGATTGTTTTTGCACAAATGATGGGCCTTGTATCAATCCAAGCGCTCGCCCGAGCACGAAAGTTCGTGATTTTAGGGCTTGTCATAGCTGCCGCCATGGCGACTCCCCCCGATCCCGTTTCCCAACTTGCACTCGCCGTGCCACTATACGTGTTGTTTGAGGGAAGTATCCTGATATGCCGATTCTTGCAATGGCGCAAAAATAGGTCCGTAGCCTGATCAGGACGCTCGTTACTGCGGCCTGAGAACATCCTCGGCGTCTTTCTTGCTGTCCTGGTCCTCGGTATCCATAGCGCTTGCGGCATCATCAACTTCCTTGGTGACTTCATTTTCGGCCTCTTTCACGCCTTTTTTGAATTCGGTCAGGCTTTTGCCGATGCCCCGTGCGATCTCCGGAAGCCGTCGGCCGAATATCAGCACCGCAACAACAAGTACGATAATCCATTCCCAGCCGCCCGGCATGCCAAACGCACAAAAATTTGCTATCTGTTCAACCATCTATAAGCTCTCTAACATAAACCCATAATCTTTAACATACTCATTGTACTCATCCTGAACACTTAAGTCAATAGCTTATATACACCCCTTTTTCGCGCGATCCTCGCACATATTTCGGCCATGTCCCCTTTACAACAACAGTCTTTTTTATTATCGGACGCCCTGCACATACCGGATGGACAGACAGAAAAGACTTGACAAATAAGGCTCTATAAGTTATCATATAGGTTGCTTTTGCTGTGGATGTGGGTGTCGAGGGAGTTTAGTCCAGATGCGCTTTGCGGTGCATCCCAATTTGGGGACGGCCTAATATTCCTTGCGTGTTCCCAACAACGACACCGGTCATACAGCCTGCAGAAGAAATTTCTGCTGGTGCTTGACAAAATATTTGTTCTTGAGAAAAATTCCAAGTTTGGGAGGACAAGATGAAAAGCAGAACAAGTTTATTCATGTTATTGGCCGCAGCCGCTTTGACCTTTCTGTCAAGCCCGGCGGCAGCCGTCGTGTATTACGTGGACGGCGAAAACGGCGGGGACCCCAACGACGGCCTGAGCTGGGACACGGCTAAGGCGACCATTCAAGCAGCCGTTGACACAGCCGCACCCGACGACGAGATATGGGTCAAAGCCGGAACCTACGCCATCTCTTCTCAGATTGACGTGGATAAGGCAGTCGGAATTTATGGCGGCTTTGCAGGTGATGAGACCGGAAGAAGCCAGCGCGACTGGGCGAACAATACCACTACTATAGACGGCCAGGGTATCGCCCGCATACTTGACATTACTAATGAACCCATCATTGACGGTTTTACGCTTACCAACGGTTATTATACCGGTACTTTGGGTGGAGGGGCAGTGTATATTGGCGGTATCGCCAGTTGGGACAAAACCGCCCGCCTCAGCAATTGCATCATGTCGCACAACACCGCACATATCAACCCCATAGGGGGGGAGGGCTTCAGAGGAGGTGGTGCAATATTCGTCGGCACGGGTAACCCTGTCTTCGTGAATTGCCTTATCACCAATAACTCCACAAATGCCTACGGCGGTGCCGTGAATTTGTACGGCGGTTCGCCTGACTTTATTAACTGCACAATATCAAAGAACACCGCTTTGAAGGGTGGAGGCTTGTATTTGCAGGGTGTTGACACGACCTTAGACGCCGAGTTCTACAACTGCATAGTCCGCGCTAACACGGGCACCACCGACGCCAACGACGTAAAAGTTAAATCAGGTGGAGCCGAGCCACAGGGCAGCAACAACTGTTCTTCGGTTCAAATCGGGACAGGCACTATTTTGGCTGACCCATTATTTGCAGACCCCGATAACGATGATTTCCACCTTCAGCCCGGCTCGCCCTGTGTTGACGCCGGCACAGACAGCATTACACTTCCCGATATCGATATTGAGGCCGGCGCAAGAGTCATTGATGGTGATAATAACGGCTCGGCGATAGTTGACATCGGCGCTTATGAGGCCCCTTGCAGGGTTGATGTGCCTGATATCATGAACATGACGGAGTCTGACGCCGAAACCTTGCTCAACACCTTTGGCCTCACCAAAGGTACTGTAACTCACGCCTACAGTAACACCGTGGCCGAAGACCTCGTTGCTGACCTCGCACCCCCTGCCGGAACATTCGTTCCATGTGGTGCGGCCGTTGACATGATAATCTCTGACGGCCTACCAATTGTGCCAAATGATTTATGTGACAGTCCTGACACGGTTTTAGCCGGCATAGATTACCCGGGCACAACATTCGACGCAACCGGCACATCCGCAAGCACCTGTGCCGACAACGACAGCCCGGACGTATGGTATTCATATACAGCCTCAGCCGGCGGACTCGTCAGCATTACACTCAGCAACAGCAATTTTGACACCACTCTGGCTGTGTACGACGACTGTGGGGGGACTGAATTGGCATGCAACGATGACTTTGGACACCCCGACATTGACTCACAGGTTACCATTGACATGACCCAGGACGTAACCTATCTCATTCGCGTTGCAGGATACGACCACCAGACCGGCAATTTCACCTTATCCATTGACGATGACCCGCCTGGCCTCGATAGCGACAGTTGCTTAGGCGCTGTTCCCATCGAGCCCAACGAGGTCTATCTCGGTACAACTGTCGGCGCTACCGGCACAAGCGAAAGTGGCTGTTCTTACAACGATACGCTTGATACGTGGCATTCGTTCACTCCGCAGCCACATCATGTTCTGGCTCAAATCAGCCTGTGCGGCAGCGATTTTGATACTACTCTGGCAATCTATGACGAATGTGGTGACGGTGGCTGGCAATTGGCCTGCAACGACGACTATTGCGGCCTTGGGTCACAGCTTACCGTTAACCTGACAGCCAACAATCCGTATCCAATCCGAGTAGCCGGTTACGATGGTGAGATGGGCGACTATACGCTGACCATCACGGAGTTGCCGGGCTGGAAGCCGGACTTCAACCAGGACGGCATCGTGGATTACGGAGATTTTGCAATACTGGCAATGTATTGGCAGACCGACAGGCCTTCGGTGGATATCGCCCCTGAAGGAGGCGATCATATTATCGACACCCTGGACGTAAATATGATGGCCATCTACTGGCTCGAATAGATTATGTGATTATTACCGCCGACAAGTAAACTTCGGCCCCGGGCCCCCCTATCTTGGAATGACCAGACGCATGCCCGGCTGGAGCCGGTTTTCATCCGTTATCACTTTCGGATTGGCATCAATTATTCTCCTCCACTGGCTGCCGCTGCCGTAATACATCACAGATATCGATGACAGCGTTTCCCCACCGGCCACTACGTGAATTTGCGTCTCCCGCTTCTCTTCGACCCTTGGCGATTCTACTTGGCGATTGCGGATTTCTTCAACCTCCACAGTCGCACCCTCATCGAGTTGTTCGACCGGTACCCTGCGCTCCTCAACGGATTCAGGCTCGGCGGACACGGACTCGATCCGGGCTTCGCTGCTCGTGACCGTTTCGGCGGCCGGCTCATCACCCCCAACAGTTCTGCTTCGCCTCAGCCTGGATTCTACACTTGCGCCCGGCCAAACGGACATTATTACGATAGCGCCTATTGCCAGCGCCACACCGAACAGTATTCCAGTTTTCAAGTCCTTGCGCATTTTTGCCCGGCCCGCAGCCGCCTGCACCCAGACTACTTTGACGACGTCGCTTTGCCGCCCAAAAGCAATATCGGCGCCGCTATTGCAACAGAAGAATAAGTGCCTATCAGAATACCGATTAGCATCGCGAACGTAAATCCTCGCAGGCCCACGCCGCCCCAGATATACATCACAAGAACCACCATAAACGTGGTCACTGACGTCAGCAGCGTCCGCGAGAGGGTCTGGTTAATGCTGTTCGAAATCATCTTCGCGGTCAGCTTGCCGGATTTACCCCGGTTTTCACGAATCCGGTCGAACACAACGATTGTGTCGTTCAGCGAGTAACCGATAATCGTCAAAAATGCAGCGATCATTTCAAGGTTTATCTTGAAATCACCAATAAGAAACGCTTTACCAATCCCTGTAGATGCAATATATGTGCACACCGTCACAGCGCCTAACGTAATGCAGACATCATGCACAAGCGCTGCGATAGCCGCAAAACCATATCTCGCCGTTCCGAACCGAATCCATATATAACCCACAATTGCAACCAGCGACAGAATAATTGCAACCAGCGCACGTGTCTTGGATTGCGCCCCGATGGATGGATCAATCTGTGTTACACGGGCAAGAGACGTCTGCAGTGAGCCCGCGTTGATAATCTTGGCCCGTTCATTTTCAACGAATCGGTTCCACTCATCATCGCTCAACTCTCGGTAACCCGCTTCCGGATGAACGCTCACATAGACAAAGCTCTTCATACTCGCCCCCGCCTCCGGCTCGGTCAGCTCGTCGCTGAGAATCTTATACCCGTACCACACTAACTCCTGCATGTCCGGCTTAAAGCGGATGTCCCTGAATCTCGTTGCGAACTCTTCGTAAGTGGTTTCATTTTCAAGAGCACAACTGATCCTGATCCCACCCAGGAAGTCCGCCAACTCCACGTCCGATTCGGTCACCTTCTCGACCGATGTTATCGCTACCCCGAGATTTTCCCGAACATCAAGCTGGTCGGCGAACGATTCTCTCACCGCCCGGCTCACAATCTCATTGACCACCGGCTCGGATACCTTGGCCCGCTCGCCGAACGCCTTTGTAAGTACATCTCTTACAAGCGACCTGTTGACCTGGCTTGTGGACACGACAAACTCCTGCCCCTCCTGGCTGACCGACAGGTTATACAATGTCCCCGAACCGGCTTCCATCGCCCGGTTGATTGCCTCGGTCACACTTTCAACCGTTTCGGCGCCAGGCTCGTTGAAAGTTACCGTCGCCCGGGTCTCATTCGTTTCCGTCGTACTTATTTCGTACTGAAGCCCCGTGTCTCCTACGCTGTAAACCTTGGATGCACGAAGTGCGGCATTATCAAGCTGGTCGCCTTTTTCCCGTATCCTCCTTTCAATGTCGCTTCTGGACAAATCCGTACCTTCTTTCAGGTCGAGTTGAACACTTGTACCGCCCGTAAACTCGATATCGTACTTGCTGTTCTCAACGTCGCTGCGCATAAAGAACACGCTCATCCCGCCGACAATCAGCACTAATGAAACCGTAAAGAACGCGCCTCGTATACCCATCCAGTTGATCTGAGGATTCCGAATAAGACGCAGCATCAGCAAATGCTCTTTGATGATTCGCTTGCTCACCAAAAAATCAAATATCGCCCGTGTTACGAAAAGGGCCGTAAACATGCTCGATGCGATACCTAACATAAGCACAATCGCAAAGCCTTTTAACTCTTCAGACGCCACCATATACAGGATAAGGGCCGTGATAAACGTCGTAACGTTCGCGTCAAAAATCGTCCGAAACGCCCTCTGGTAGCCCGTTGCTATCGCCGTCCTCAGAGACGAGCCACGACCCTGTTCTTCCCGAATACGTTCAAATATCAGCACATTCGCATCCACGCTCATGCCGATAGTCAGGATTATCGCCGCAATTCCGGGCAGAGTGAACGTCGCCCGAAACATCGCCATCATACCCAAGACAAACAGAATGTTCATAAGCAGAGCAACGTTCGCAATCGAACCGGAAAGAAGGTAGTAAATCAGCATGAATACCCCAACCGCCGCCAGACCTATCAGGCCTGCCTTAATCCCCTGGTCGCGATTGTCTGCCCCGATTGTTGCGCCGATACTCTTCTCCGATATCGGAACTTCACTCAGCCGGGCCGGAAACGAGCCCGCATTCAACTTGTTCACCATGTCCTCAACTTCTGTTTCCGTGAAGTCCCCCGTTATCCTCCCGCTGCCCCGAATCGGATCGTTAATTATAGGTGCTGAGATTGACTCCCTGTCAAGCAGGATACACAAAGGTCTTCCGATATTGTTGTTTGTTATGTTGTAGAACATCCCTGCCGCAACCTCGTCATGGTCAAAGCCTATTGCCCGTCGGCCGGTCTGAGAGTCGGTCGTCGGATACGCCTTTCTCAGCTTCCATTCCTTCATGCCCGACCCGCGAAGCATACACTCATTTTCCCGGTTGCTCGCCAGAACATAATGCTTGTCGCCAAATGTTCCGATCGCAGGCTGGCCGATGTCCCTGAAACTGGTGGGGAATTTGGCTATGTCCTCTATCTGACACCATACATATTTGCCCCCCAATGCCTGTTTCGGACCCTTCGTCTGCAGCGCCTCCATATAACCTTCCAATTCGCTTGTTGTGACCTTGCCGTCGTTCGAGGCGGGAAGTATCCTGAACTCCAACACCCCCGCCCCTTTGAGCATCCTCTTCAGGTCTTCCGGGTCGTCCAGCCTGCCCCGATCCTTCCGATAATCGTCGAATGCGCTGATGACCGTGTTAATCCTTGCATCCCGTTTCGGGAACTTGAGAATGAAATCATTAATCTGCGTTCGCCTCTGGGCTGATTCGGCCGGCAGGTCTAATACGTCCGTCATCTGCGCCATGCTCAGGTTCAGCTCTGAAAGTCGCGCCACAGCCTGGTCGTATTGGGCATTCAGCCCCGTTTCAGGCCCTGTCAAATCGTTCACCACCTCGGCCCACTTCGAGTAGGCACTAACATATTCTTCAACCAGCTTCTTGTTGTCCTCGAAAAGACTTATCACCGCTTCAACCAGCCCTTCCTCGGGCGGCTTGTTCTCTTCTACGAATTTTGCTATCGCTTCGCTTCGCGCCTTCGCATCCAGCTTCGACCAACGAGGCGCCATCGCTTCAACAAAGTCATCCCTCAGACCCGCTGATTTGATCTCCTCACGCGCTTGGGCCATCTGTGAGGCAAGACTGTCTCTTGCGTCCTGTTTTGTCTTGCGCTGGTCGTACGCTGTGGCTAAATTGTCAAGTATCTCTCTCCTCTCCTCCGAATCGCCCGCAAATCTCGAAAAAGCTTCCTCTCGCTCTGCATCGCCGGCTAAAAGAGCTCGCCTGATTATCAGAAGATTGACATTTCCCTTTTCAAGCTCCTCCAGCGCCTTCTCGTAAGCCTGTCGCTTCTTGCGCGTCTGGGCACTCGATACGGGAAGTTGAATCTCAATACGGGTATCACCCTGCGGCCGCATCACAATATTCGCTACGTTCGTAGGGTCGATTCGCCTCAGCAATATCGGGATCATTCTCTGCGCAAGGCCTTTCCTCTCTGCCCTGTCAAGACCCTGCGTGTCTATCTCGTAAATAAGACTTGTACCGCCGGCTAAATCCAGCCCTAATTTGAGATTGTCTTTCGGTGGATAAACATTGAGCGCCGCAAGACCAGCCAAAACAATAATTAACAATGCTTTCCAGTGTAAATTCTTACGCATGACCTCTTTCCCGGCAATCAACTTTCGAAAAATTTAACTCACTATCAATTAAGCTCGTCAGACAGGGTTTTACTTATCGCGCTCGGTGTCACCTTTATCTTCGTGTTGCTTGACTCATCCACCTTGAGCGTAATCTCATCATCCTTTATGTCGATCACAGTTCCAAGAATACCTCCAATCGTTCGTACCTTGTCGTTTCTGCGCAGCGACTGAACCATCTTCTGATGCTGCTGTTGTTTCTTCTTCGGACCCCTGAAAAGAAACATATACATCACGACAAAAATCAGGATCAACGGCAAAAACTGCATTATCGGTGATGATAGTGGTCTCGGAGCAGCTTCTTTCGCACCATCCGCGTTTGAACCGTCCTGAGTGGTAATCGGTTCAGTCGCTCCTTCCGTACTTTCACTGCTGATGATTTCACCTTCGCCGGCCGCCGCCAAAATATACAAATTATTCATTCTAATTTCTCCTTTTGACTTAAAGTCTAAATTTCTTTGCTCAATATTCAGGTCGCTCACTTCCTCACTTCACGATTCAACTCCGAACATCCACCGTGGCAAATTTGTCTTCCGCAATCTGTTGCTCGGCCCAGTCGCAGAACGTCCCTTCTTCTATCCTTTCCCTGATCTCGCTCATCAATCGCTGATAAAACGTTATATTGTGTATTGACACCAGGATCGGCCCAAGCATCTCGCCGACGTTGAAAAAATGCCTCAAAGCCCCTCTGCCAAACCGCCGGCAGCAGTAGCACCCACAATCAGCCTCAATCGGTCGGCTGTCACTGATATTCGCATTATTCCTCAACCGCACAGGCCCGTCACTTGTAAAGGCAAAGGCGTTGCGTCCGTTTCTCGTCGGCAGAACACAGTCAAACATATCCACAGCCGCCCGAACCGCGGCGATAATGTCCGCCGGCATCCCAACGCCCATCAAATACCTCGGCGCCTCAGCCGGCAAAAGCCCCGCCGTGTACTCGGCCGTACTGACCATCTTATCATGACCTTCCCCAACACTCAAGCCGCCGATTGCATAACCGTCAAAATCCAGCTTACATAGCTCGCTCACGCAATACCCTCGCAGCTCTAAGTCAACACCCCCCTGCACAATACCAAATAGCAACTGGTCGGCCCTCTTGTGAGATTCCTTACATTCATGAGCCCACCTGATAGTCCGCCCGACCGCCTTTTCAAGCTTATCACGCCCGCACCCATAACTCGCACATTCATCAAAGCACATGATTATATCTGCGCCAAGTCTATTTTGCGCCTCGGTTACCGTTTTTGCGTCTAAGTACATCTTCGCACCGTCAATATGACTGCAAAACTCAACGCCTCCGTCGCCGATTCGATTCAGACTGCTCAGCGAGAAAATCTGATATCCCCCGCTGTCGGTAAGTATCGGCCCCTCCCAGCCCATCACCTTATGCAGACCACCCAGTTCTTCCACCGCCTCTACCCCCGGCCGAAGCAGTATATGGTATGTATTCGCTAACAATATCTCGCTGCCCGTCTCTTCCAACTGTCTCGGCGTAAGACCTCTCACCGCGCCGTACGTCCCAACCGGCATAAACACCGGCGTCTCCACCTGGCCGTGCGCCGTACGAAGCCTGCCGCGACGAGCGCCGCAGTCCTTGACTCGACTGATTACCTCGAACCCTGCCATACCTCTTATCAATTCCTCATAATCTTTGAGCCGGGATAGTAATACCTCAGTATCTCCTCGCTGCTCTTACCTCTCCTGGCCATTCCCTCTGCACCGCACTGGCACATCCCCACACCGTGACCATATCCTCTGCCAGCATAAAATCTGAACTTGTCCCCCACCTTCATTATTTCACACGCCGCACTCCTGATTTTCGTACCGCTCGGGTCAACCGTAAGCCGCAAATCTTCACCTCGCAAATACCCGCTCTTGCCATCCCCGCCAATCAGTCGCGCTGAAGTGATTCGCCCGAACCTGCCGTACTCACTCACCTTAAACGGCTCAATAACTTCAATCTCCTTTAGCCCCGCCAGATTTGGGTAGCGTCTGATTAACCTGTCGCTCACCTCACGCGCCTCGAACTCAGCCATCGGCCAGAAATAAAAACTCATCTTAGCCACATCCCGGCAATACACACAACTCACACCCACGAGTGCCTCGTAAGAATCACCAAACACGTCCTTGCTGCTTTGAGTATGCCCCCCACACGTCGAGCTGAAGTAAGTCGGGAATATCCCCTCTTGGCCGTCAACTCCTCTACACGTCAAAACCTTACCCGCTGTTTCGTTGACCGCAGCCCAAACCGTCGCCGACTCAGCCGACACACCGCCGTAAACCTGGTTGGCCTGCGTCTTTCGCACGTCCCACCCGCGTCCGGCCCCGAACCTGCGCTTGATGAACAGACCGTACGTCCTGCTTGCTATCGCCTGCGCCTTCAAGGCCTCCGGCTCCCAGTAACTCGGCATCTCCGAACCTACTACACCTGCAAGATATGCCTCCACCGGAACCACGTTTATCACATCAAAGGACTGCCCGTCCGCTCCAACTATCAGTCTCAGATTCCCGCGATAGCGAGCCACGTTTATCGTCACCACAAACGGCCTCCTCGGCTGGATTACCACCTCGCGCCCGAGCAGTTTACCCCCAACAACAATCCGGCCCGCTGACAAGCCAACCTCAACAGTTCTGCCCTTTTTCCCGAAATCCGCCCTGGACCATGTCGCCGCATCGACCGCGATGAGACCACGCTGGGCCGACAGGGTGCACCCACTGACGTCCTCAAACAGCAATACCCTCATCCACAACCGCTCGGAGATATCCATACCCGGTGTCGGCTCTATCAGCTCCCGTTTCTCACATCCCACCAAAAGGCACACAAACACCCCCACCAATACCCGTACTGCCACCGACTTGCGCTTAAAAATGGTTTTTCCAGCTATGGGCAACTTTCACTCCTGCCAAAACCGCGCTTCTGCTGTCCACAATACCTGCCTCTATTTCAGTTGCCGCAGGCTCAGCCCATAACTAGTCAGGCGTTCCTTCACTTCATTCAGGCTCGTTACCCCGAAATTCTTGCAGCCCAACAACTCCGCTTCCGTCTTGCTGACCAATTCAGCCAACGTTTCAATTCCCAGCTTTGTCAATGCCCTCCGTACCCGAACCGACACTTCTATATCATCCACCGATTTGTTCAGCAGTTCTTCATTTGTCTCCTCCTCGGCAACTTCATCTTCTCCCGCGTCGCCCTCTTGACCTTCCAGGGCCATCCCCAACGTCAAGCCCTTCGTATCCAGAATCTTCTTTATCTCCACCAGCGAAGTCTCCCCGAAGTTCTTATAAGCCAGAAGTTCAGCCTCGGTAGTTCTCAAAAGATCGCCTATCGTAAAAATACCCATCATCTTCAGACAGTTTCGGCTGCGAACGGAAAGCTCAAAATCGGAAATCGGGATCCCGAGGATACGGCTCTGCCTGTCACGCCATTTCTCCTTCTCCTCATCATACACCATCACCATTGAGCTGCTGATGTCTTTGGCAAACAGCAGCGCCTTCTTGTGATTCGGATGCGATTCCAACACCGTCTCCACACAATCCATTGCCTTGTCGCACTGGCCCGCATCTTCATACAGCACTGCAAGATTAAGGACTGCATTTACGTAAACCGGCGCCGTCCTGGTGATCTGCTTGTAATAGTCTATCGACGCCTCGTCATCACCACGCAAATCGCATGCGTAAGCAAGGTAGAAAAGGGCCTGCTGGTGCGCAGGGTCCAGTTCTATGGCAAGTTCATAATTCGCTATCGCCTCGTCGTATTGTCCTTGCGCGTCCCCAAGCCGGGCGAGCTGATAATGATATTCCGCGCTGACCTTCTCAAAATTGGTGCATCCTTCAAGCACATCTGACGCCTCGTCAAGCCTTCCAGCCTTGCGCAGCGTAGCAGCCCTTTCAAGCGATACCATCAGTGAATCCGCCCGCTTCTTACCCGCCTTGCCAAAGCTGGCCAGCGCCTCATCGAACATCCTCATCCGCCGATACGCATAACCAAGATACATGAACTTCTCTTTGCAGTCCCCACCTTCTTGCAGCTTCTCGACCGCTTCGGCGTCTCTGCCGAGTATCACAAGGCCGACCCCCGCCGCCAGCGGGTTATCCAGGTTCCGGGCAACCTTGTCGGTAAAAGCTATCTTATTAATTTCACTGCTGTTAACGTATGATGAAAGCTTCTTAAGCTCATCAAGACCGGGAAGCTCGGCACCGAACAAATCAACTTTTACTTCTGCTATTGCCACCATAAGACCACACTCCTTACAAACCCAATATCCAATCTAAAATGCTTGTGCCCGCGCAGGCGGGTATCAAATCGTTCCGCCCGCGCCAACTCTGACGAATCACCCTGCCTGCTCATAATTAGCTCAAGCATCGCATTATAGAGGCTTTTTCGCCGTTTGCAATACAAATTTTCCACCCCATTTCACCTACTTACCCACTTACCCAATTACATACCTGCAGAAGCGCGGCGGCGCAAGCCGCCCGACCCTGCATACACACCGCAAATTCGTTTCTATATCACCAACTTATTTTCGTCGTCGTATTCTCCTTACCACCCCCAACGGGGCAAAATAATATAGCCCACCGCAAAGCCCTGGATCTTGGGTCATTCCCAAAAACAAAAAGCCCCAACGGGGCGAAAGAAAGTAGCCCAGGGTAAGTGAAGCGCAACCCCGGGTTCCTGAAAGGCCGACAAAAAACCTCTCCTGCTACGAACAACGAACTACCAACTCTGTCCTTTCTGTCTTTGTTTATCCCGAACTTGCCGAAGGGTCCCTTTGTACCTCAATATACTGACTACTAAAAACTAATCTTGCCCTTATGGCTGAAACTCGTATAATTGCAATAGTAGCAGACAGTGGAAAGGCTGAAGCGCTATGAACGTTCCCGAACAGGTCACAAGACTCATAGAAACCTTCGACCGCAACATCGAAGCCTACAAAGACCCCGAGTATAACGAAACTCAACTCCGCCACGAGTTTGTTGACCCGTTCTTCATGGCCCTCGGCTGGGACGTAAACAACACCGCCGGTCTTGCCGAGGCTTACAAGGATGTTATCCACGAAGACTCCATCAGAATCGGCTCCGCCACAAAAGCCCCCGACTATTGTTTCCGCATCGGCGGAACACGCAAATTCTTCGTTGAAGCGAAAAAGCCCTCGGTCAGTATCAAGGATGCTCCGCACCCCGCTTTTCAACTCCGACGTTACGCATGGTCGGCCAAACTGCCGCTCTCTGTCCTCACCGATTTTGAGGAGTTCGCCGTTTATGACTGCCGCGTACGACCCGTAAAAGCCGACCGCTCATCCGCCGCACGCATTAAATACATAAAATACACCGAATACCCCGACCGCTGGGACGAAATCGCCTCTGTATTCTCAAAAGATGCCATCCTCAAAGGCTCGTTCGACAAATACGCCAAATCTGCAAGGCGAAAAAAAGGAACCGCCGAAGTCGACACCGCTTTCCTTAACGAAATCGAAACCTGGCGCGACATAATAGCACGTAACATTGCTGTGCGTAATCCTTCCCTCACCAATCGCCGGTTAAACTTTGCCGTCCAGCGCACTATCGACCGAATCATATTCTTGCGTATAGCTGAAGACCGCGGCATCGAACGTTACAGCGAGCTTCTCGCCACAACCTCCGGCCCCGATACGTACCTGCGGCTCTTCAAACTCTTTGAAAAGGCCGATGACCGCTACAACTCAGGCCTCTTCCACTTTCACAAAGAGCCTGACCGCGATGAACCCGACGATCTTACACCGACACTTACAATCGACGATAAACCCTTAAAAGACATCATCAAGTCCCTTTATTATCCCGACAGCCCCTACGAATTCGCCGTCCTGCCTGCCGAAATCCTGGGCCAGATATATGAACAGTTCCTTGGTAAAGTCATCACCCTGACATCGGGCCACCGGGCAAGGATAGAATACAAACCCGAAGTAAAAAAGGCAGGCGGAGTCTATTACACCCCCTCATACATAGTCGATTACATCGTAAAAAACACCGTTGGCAAACTCATCGGCGATATTGACACAACCGTAACTCATTCCGGCACAGGATTGTCCCCCCGGCCTTTGAACCCCTTGTCACCCCGGCCACCGAGCCGGGGTCCAGGTCATTCCGAGCTTGCCGAGGAATCTATTCAAATTCCATCGCGCAGCGATTCCTCAACTAAAAACCCTGCCCTGCCTGTCCTGAGCGCAGCCGAAGGGAGTGCAACCGAAGGAGTCGAAGGATCAAAATTCAAAACTCCTGCGCAAGTTTCCCGCTTGCGCATATTAGACCCTGCCTGTGGCTCAGGCTCTTTTCTAATCACCGCATACCAATACCTGCTCGACTGGCACTTAAAATACTACACCGAAAACAACCCCTCCAAATACACCAAAGGCCGAAACCCAAGGCTCTACCAAACCCCCTCCCACTCCGACCATTCTAGTCCCCACCGTCATTCCGAGCCAAGCGATGCGCAGCATCGCGCAGGCGAGGAATCTAATAATCAATCCGCCCAGCGGCTACATACTTCTCCAAATTATAAACTTACCATTGCCGAAAGAAAACGAATCCTCTTAAACAACATCTTCGGCGTCGATATAGACTCACAAGCCGTCGAGGTAACAAAACTCTCGCTGCTCCTAAAAGTCCTCGAAGGCCAGGCCCAACTCGTCCTCTTCCACAAAGAGCGTGCCCTTCCCGACCTCGGCAATAATATCAAATGTGGCAATTCCCTCATCGCCCCCGACTTCTACGAAGGAAAACAACTCACAATGTTCGATGAAGAAGAACGATACAAAATAAACGCCTTCGACTGGAAAAAAGAATTCCCCAAAATCCTCAAACGAAAAAACCCCGGCTTCGACGCCGTCATCGGAAACCCACCGTGGATTTCGCTGACCGGAAAATTTGGCGCGGGAATCTACCCCAAGACCGATATCCATTATTTAGTCCGCAAATTTTCTGGCAACACATACATGCCAAACATGTATGAATACTTTGTAGCCCAAGCACTTAACCTGCTCGCCGTCGGTGCCTACTTTGGCTACATCGTCCCTGACCGATTGGGATTCAATTCTCAATTCATCGAGCTTCGGAAGCGAATATTAAAGGAATCCCAGATTATTTCGCTAATCTACCGAGTTCCATTCCCCAGCGTTACTGCCGATACTCTGATGTTTATTCTGCATCGCACCCCAAAGATCAATCCAAAGTTATCTGTCGATATCGGGGAGTACAAATGCGAACTGCTCAGGATTCCACAACTCGAATTTGAAAACTTGCCAGACTGCTCGTTCCAATACTGTGACAGTGTTGGCGCAATGAAATTGATAAAGAAAATAGAAAGTTTATCGAACTTGGCCCCTCTGGGTAACATTTGCAAGTCAACATCCGGTTTTGGTGGTAAGTCAAGCCTCATTACCAGTTCTAAAGTAAGCGACACACAAATCAAGATCATTAAAGGAAATAGCATTGGCAGATATACTTTCAAGAACAACTATTGGTTTGACTTCAGAAAAGAAAACATTACGGGCCGGACCAAAGACAAAACCAAGCTGGGAGCCAAGCCAAAACTGCTATTACGAAAAACAGGAGATACAATTCTGGCCACGCTTGATGATTCTGGTATATTTCCTGAACAGTCTCTGTACTTCCTCTTCGACAATCAAACTGACCTCGACTTTAAGTACCTACTCGGCACCTTGAACTCAACGTTTGTAACCTTTTACTACCGCAACAGGCTCATAACCAACAGGCGAAGCATAGCTCAACTTAAGAAAGTGCACCTCGATGCGATTCCCGTCCGCACCATTGACTTTTCCGATAAGAAAGATAAATCACGTCACGATAAAATGGTTTTTCTTGTCCAGGCTATGTTAGACTTGAATAAAAAACTCGCTAAAGCCAAAACCAGCCACGAAAAAACCGCCCTTAAAAGACAGATAGATACAACCGACCGACAAATCGACAACCTCGTTTACGAACTTTACGACCTGACAGAAGAAGAAATCGCAATCATTGAGGATTCAACAAAATGACGACTACTGGCTCGACGAAAGCACAAACTGATTTGAATTCTTATGGCCACACGCTTTTCTATTATGCCGGTAATGGCAAATTGCAACTCAAAAATAAAAAAACAATTCAGTGTAATTTCGAAGCCGCTCAACTTAGGGATGGAACAACCCTTTTAATATGTCACACAAGAAAATTTCACAAAGATTTTCTGACAGACTTTCAACCAAAAAAGTTCACCGGAACAACTGACTCTGGCTACTCACTTATCACAAAGGGGCTCATATTCGAAAAAAATTACTTGGGAGACTTTCCGAAAGGCGAAGGTTCATATACTACACTCAATTGCAACCAACTCGATATATCCCTTAAAAAAGAGCACCCACAACTTGAGAAATATATCTTTGGCCTTACTAACTTTCGATTTTTAGGTATTCAACCTTATAGTGATCAGACCGGGAGTTTCTTGGCACTTCCGCTTAACCTTTTGAAAAATCAACAGAAGATGGCTCTTTTGATCCGTCCTGTACAAAATTACTCAAAAGTCACACTTCGCGTTTCCACATTGAAAGATATTGATGTTACTTGTGAGGTTGAGTTGAACTCACCTTTCGTTCGCAGCCTATCAAAAGCCCAAGCAATCGTATCGGATCTCTGTCTGCTTCTTTCACTGGCCCAAGGCACACAAATTAACTGGATCTATTATAAAGCGTTCAACAGAGCGGGTGAACTGCAAAAAGTCTCACACCATTCCCGAATAACAAAACCGTATACACCACTACCTATTATTGATCATCGACAGAAAAATGACATTAAACATTTCGTAGAATCTTGTTATCCAAAATATAAAGCAATCGAAAAATCATATTCTCTTCCCAAACTCATAATACATTACATCGATGCCAAAAGTGAATCTGATTATATTGAACTACGAGCGTTGAAAATGGTTCTCATCATGGAGGTTCTGAGACACAATCTAAAAGACCACCTCCCTCTGGATAAAAAACCTATGCGCCGAGCCCACTTTGACAAACTAAAAGATTTCATCAAAGAGAATCTTAATGAACTCCAACTCCCCATAGATGTTCAAAAAGCCATTTACGAAAATTGCTCTGGATTAAACAGGAGGCCTTTCAGACATTTTATCCAACAACTCTGTAACCACATCAAAGTTTCCTTTGACATTCGTCAATTTGTCAAGAGCAGAAATCAGTTAGTCCACAACGGCCGATTCTATTGCGACAGTATTGCTGAGACTGGCAAACCTGCCAAAAGTACTGACAAGTGGAAGGAGTATACATTCTTAATAAATTGTATGGACAGAGTTTTCCTACGGCTCCTGGACTACCAGGGTTTTTATATTAACTGCCACAACCGTTTTAAGCGAGAGCAGCTGGAACCCTGTTCTCCCAAGAATATCGTTGCGCAGCAACCGAACTGAAACGAGTCGGATTGCTTATCAGCTAAACCTCTTTTCTCTCTGTGCTCTCGGTGGCAAAATTCTTTCTGGAAATACAAAGACACCTCCGCCAATTTATTTCCCCTCACCAACTCTCAATAATAAATAAACAATAATCATTTGAACCGTCCCCGTCCTCCCTCCTCTGTCTTCCGTCATCTGTCGTCTATCGTCCCCTCGCTTCACCTCGGCTGGCCCGCCAGCCACTGGAAAAAGTTAATAAGCTGCGCCGATGCTTGCATCACAAGCAGCTTTTGACTTCGGCCATTCGTGGAAATGGCCTGTGGTCGAAGGTTCTGGCTTTGGCGGAGGTTCACATCCAGCCGAGCCAAACCAAGACTACCCAAGCCAACCAACAATTCAGTGTAATCTGCGAAATCCGCGTCCACCTGTGGTTGCTTTTTATTGAATCTCTGTGATCTCTGTGGCAAAAAAATCGTATCTCGCATCAAGCATCGAGTATCGAGTATCCAGAATCGAGCAAATTTTTTCCTTGACTTTTTTCGATATTATGTTAAAATATTTACCCTGTACTCTTGTAGTACATGGGACAACAGTATGTTTGCACTTGTCCGCCATAGCCTTGTGCGACGGCGGAAGCAGGCAAACGTAAACCGCCAGCAGGCGCCGAATTTAGCGGAGTACCGCACGTCTTAGTATCAGCAGATACACGCAAAAAAAGCATTATTTGGCAATCAAGGCAAAGTTTTTAATTTGGAGCATTTGAAAACTGAATATTATCTTATTTTTAGCGCGGAATTTTGGCTCACTCTGTCATTCCGGGCTTGACCCGGAATTTATTCTTTCGTGTCCTTCGGGCACTTCGTGGTTAATAGTACCATTTCGAAACAAAAATAATGCAAAACAAACCCAATTTGTTGGATACTCAAATGAACGCAAATAAAGTATTAACAAAGTGTTATGAAAATATACGTCTTTGCAGATGTGCAGAAAACAAACCCAAACAAACCCAATTTTCTCCCTCTCTCTGTTGCGCAATGTTTTCTCCTGCCTCAGAAGTAAGAATAACCACCCGATTTTGCCCGCTCAACGGCCGATACTTACTACCTGAAGGTAGCCCCCCATTTCGCGCCTTATCTCTGCATATCTACAACCAACTCTTACGTTCCAACGGCCGCCATCATGCCCCCAAACCGGCCAGGTTGGGTGAATTTGCCTTGCAAGGCCGGCAGACATCAATTATAAACTCTGTAGTATTATGTCGGGTAGGAAAAACGATGGCTGAAAAAGATTTTTGTTCGGGATGCCCGCAAAGTCGTGATTGCAAGGCCGTTTACGAGCAATTGGGTAATTCGAAAGGCCCCGGTGTAGCCAGGACAGCGATTACAGTCTTTTTGCTGCCGATAGCGGTTTTCATAGCGGCCCTTGCCGTATCTGACCATGTGTTTAAGCAGGCTGTTACCGGCAAAAACCTGCGGATTATGGTCGGTTTTGCATTGGCTGGGTGTGCGAGTTTTATTTGCATATTGATTGTTAAGGCGGTGAACGTTCGGTTGGCTAACTCGTCGCGATGCCCGTCGAGACGTGTCTCTGACGCGGCTGGCGCCGCAGCGGAAAGGCCAACGCCTGACAGGATTGAAGGAGAAAAAACATCGAAGCTAAAGCAAGATTGACATTTACAGGCGGCGTTCATCCCGCCGAGAATAAACACTTAAGCGCAGATAACTCAATTCAACTGCTGCCGAATCCGAAGCAGGTGGCAGTGCTGCTGAGCCAGCACATCGGGGCTGGGTGCAGGGCGGTGGTTGCGAAAAAGGACAAGGTCGAGGCCGGTCAAGTGGTCGGCGACATAGACGCTTTTGTATCGGCACCGGTGCACTCGCCTATAAGCGGGACGGTAAAGGATATCGCGCTTCAATCGCATCCCGTTGTCGGCCGGGCGATGGCGGTGATAATAGATACTGACCCGGAAGACGCGAGCGAAAAGAGGCCGTGCGCCGAGCAATTCGGCGCTGATTTTGACGTGGGCAGGTATTCGGCTGAAAAGATATGCGAGGCCGTTCGTCAGGCTGGGATTGTTGGCATGGGAGGTGCGGGCTTTCCGACGCGGGTTAAGATTGAGCCGAATCCGCGCATGCCGAAACATACGCTGATAATCAACGGCTGTGAATGTGAGCCGTTTATAACGTGCGATTATCGAATCATGTTGGAGTGGACGTATCAAATCATCGCAGGAGTTAAACTCGCCTGCAAAGCCGCCGATTGTTCGAGGGTGATTATCGGGATTGAGGATAACAAGCCCGAGGCCATTGAAGCGATGCGCGCGGCGCTGGCCAATTGCGCCGATAGCGAACATATCGAGGTTGTGCCCGTTAAAACGAAGTATCCGCAGGGCGGTGAGAGGCAGTTGATAAATTCGCTGCTTGAAAAGAACGTGCCGACCGGCGGTATTCCGCCGATGATTGGCATTTGCGTGCTCAACGTGGCTACGTGTGCGGCAATTGCAGAGGCGGTTGTTTGCGGTGCGGCGCTTACACATCGGGTGGTAACGGTAACGGGCGGTGCTATTGCAAGGACGGGCAATTATTATACGCCGGTCGGGATGTCGGTAGCGGACCTTATTGAGCAGGCGGGGGGGCTGCGTGCAAATGCCGCGAAGGTGGTACTCGGCGGGCCGATGATGGGCCTGGCAATCGCGGATTTGTCAACGCCGATTACAAAGGCATCCGGCGCGGTAACGGTGCTGACGAAAGAAGCTATTTACCGGGCAAAATACGAAAAGCGGGAAACGCCGTGCATAAGGTGCGGCAGGTGCATAGACGTTTGCCCGGAAAACCTGAATCCTACCAAGATAGCACACGCGGTGAAGCATAACCTGTTGGATGTGGCCGAGGAGTATTATATGGCCGGGTGTATGGAGTGCGGCTGCTGCAGCTATGTGTGCCCCGCCAATATCGAGCTGACCGGCTATATCAAGACCGGCAAACTCCTCGTCGCCCGCGCAAAAGAAAAAGTGCCGGTGTAAAACAGATGACAGAGGACAGAAGACGGAGGACAGATGGCAGAATCTGAGAGCCAGTTGCTTGGGAAACACAAGTCTAAAGCTTGCGAGTTGATGTGCGTCATCATATATGTCGTCGTTCTTGCAATCATGGCGTTGGTTACATTGGCGGCTGGTGACAATCCGTCGATCATTTATGTCCATGCTATTGTATTGGCATTATGTATAAGTCCTGTGACAGCTTTTATGGTTGGGCTTCGTTATGAAGTTGGCCGAGAAAAACTTATAATCAGAAGCGGATTACTGAGGATACCGATTAAAAGGATACCCCTTGAAAGCATACGATACATCACCATATCAGATTACAAAGTACTGAATTCCATTGCCTGGGGCTGGTATAACAAGTTCCCTGACGGCACCATAGGTTATGTCCGCGGCTTCAAAGGCAAAGCCGTTACAATACACACAGACAAACAGAAATACTTGCTCGCATCTGAAAACCCGGAGGAACTCAAAGGTAAGATTTCGGAATACCTCGCAATCGATAAGTGATGACAGAAGACAGAGAACGGACGGTGGGTGGCATCCTTTTCGCCGAAGGCGAAAGGGATGGTAGAAGGCAGATAAATTCGTGCAAACAAAATAAAATTTGTTAGAATAGTGCTTATAGAATGCGTTTGATTGAGTTGGCTTTATATCAACTTGGAGAACCCAAGAATCCGTCTGCGTTTGCCTGTTTATGCAGACTGTATAATCATTATCGGATTCAGAAAGATAAGGAGAAATATCATGGATATTGAGACGCTAACAGCATTCTTTATGTGGTGCACAATCATTAACGCGAGCCTACTTGTCTTCTCGGCCGCGATGATTCTGTCGCTCCAGGATTTTGTGTACAGTATGCACAGTAAATGGTTTCACATCCCCCGCCAAACCTTCAACGTGGCCATTTACTCGTTCCTTGGGTTTTTCAAAATCGTATTTATTGTCTTCAATGTCGTTCCCTACGTGGCTCTGCTGATCGTCGGATAAAAAGAAGCATCCAACAAAGCCTTGCGCTTGACGGCTGTTCCGCTTCGCTCCATTGGTGCCGGCCAAGCGTGACGTTCTGCCTCAATCGGTTTGGCAACTTGCCTCGAAAAGTAAAATGTATTTCGGCTTTCAGGGGGATGACGGAACGGTGGTATTAAGAATCATTTGCCAATGGGCAGGTTGTGGGGTAAACTTGCGTTTGAGACGTTCAAAGGTGTTATGTTTTGGGGCAAGGCCATGTTTATAGTTCACGTTTTTGTGCGTGTTAAGGCGGGCCAGGTTGAGGCGTTTCGGGCGGCTACGGTTGAAAATGCTCAGGGCAGCATTCAAGAGCCGGGCGTGGCCAGGTTCGATGTTATCCAGCAGCAGGACGACCCGACGCGGTTCGTATTGGTGGAGGTGTATCGGACGGCTGATGACCCGGCCAGGCACAAGGAGACGGCCCATTATCAAAAGTGGCGCGATGCCGTGGCGGATATGATGGCCGAAGCGCGCAGCAATATCAAATATAGTAATGTATTCCCGGATAAGCCGGGCTGGGGATAGGTAACGTCAAAGCGCAACTTAGAGCTCTCTGGTATCTGTAAGCTGTTACTGTACGACCTGTTATATCATTAAACTAAACTCGAAATTCTAATATCTATTGATTTTTTGTAAATACTTGCCATGGCGTTCTCCTTTCTACTTGCCATGGCCTGCCCTGAAAGGCCCAGACGGAAGCAAAAATTGCTACATTTTTGCTACAGTCCCCAAGGCGCGAAAATCAGGACAGGCCTAACCGCCTGTCCCTGCGCGACTTAGCAACTAGCGGGGGCAGGATTCGAACCTGCGACCTCCGGGTTATGAGCCCGACGAGCTACCAGACTGCTCTACCCCGCGGCAAATTTTCAAACTGAAGTTTTGCAAAAGTCCTATTCAAACATCAAAATACCACGCCAAACCTGTCTTATCAATAGCCAAAGTCTGCAAAACTAAAGTCTTTCACAAATCTTTTCGGCGATTGCATCGGCGCGGCCCTGTTCATACTCATACGCAGGCCAACGTGTGAACACCTCGTCACCTTCATTTCGCGGTATTATATGAAAATGCATATGGTCCACCAATTGCCCCGCCACCCGGCCGTTGTTGCACAATACATTATATCCGGCCGCTCCCACGGCGCCGATAACCGCCTGGACAATCTTGCCCACACAGGAGCTGACCTTACTCAGAACCTCAGGCGGGCACTGATGAAGCTTCTCAAAATGCGCTTTAGGGACTACCAGTGTATGCCCATCGCTGACAGGCCGAATATCCAGAAAGGCAAGCACTGCTTCATCCTCATAGATCTTCTTGCACGGAATCTCGCCGCTTACTATCTTACAGAAGATGCAATCATTCGTACTCATTTAGGGTGCCTCAGAATTTGCGCTGCTCCCATTCAACACGATATTCAACCGTTGCTATCGGCTCGTTTTGAACGCTTCTTGCCCCGGCCTTTTTTCTTGCCCCGTGACTGCTCTTTAGCGGCCTGCTCTTCCTGGCCGACAAGCTGCAGCAAAACCAACTGCCCGTTGTCGCCGAGCCTTCTTTTGGCAAGACGTATTATCCGCGTGTATCCCCCGGGCCTGTCAAGATAACGCGGTCCCAGTTCACTGAACAACTTGCCAACAACCGTGCCGCTCCTGGCCATCTCGCCGTCTTCATCCTTGTATATCGCCCGATTACCCAAAAGTGAAATTGCTCGACGACGCGATGGCAGGTCACCCTTCCTGGCCAGCGTAATCAGTTTCTCGGCAAAGCCTCGCACCTCTTTTGCCTTCTGGATAGTCGTTGAAATCGTCTCATGCTCAAAAAGGGACGACACCAGATTTCGACGCATCGCCAAACGGTGTCCGCTTGTTCGACTTAAACGAGTTCCCGCCACTCGATGACGCATACGGTTAACCTTTCTACGTTGATCGATTCGTTATTCATTCACTCATATTCACCGATTCGGCCAAGACAATCAGTCCTCCTCTGTCATGCCCAAAGACAAACCCATATCCGCCAGTTTTCTCTTGACTTCCCTTAAGCTTGTCTTACCAAAGCTGCGAATTTTCAGCAAATCAGCGTCCGTCTTATTGACTAACTGTTCAACCGTGGCAATATGATTTGACTCAAGACAATTGTTGGACCTGACCGTCAGTTCCAATGACTCGATCGGCATTGCCAGCTTAGCCGTCAATTCTTCATCCACACCGGCCCCCTTAGCGTCTTCCGAGACCGTCTCTTCGGCAACAGTATCTTCTCCGATTTCCGAATACTGAACGAACGGGTTGATGTACTTGCGTAGAATCTTCCCTGCCTCTACCAGCGCCATTTCCGGTGAAACCGTGCCGTCAGTCCAAATCTCCAGCGTCAGCTTGTCATAATTTGTGCGCTGGCCAACGCGCGTATCATCCGTCCTGTATCTGACACGTAAAACCGGCGAGTAAATCGCGTCAATCTCTATTCTACCGATTTCCTGATTAAACCTGTCAGCTTCCGCAATCCTCTCAGACGCCGGCGAATACCCCCTCCCGCTATCAACCACCATCTCCATCTCGAAGTTGACATTCTCAGTCAGTGTCGCCAAAACGACGTCCTTGTTGGTTATCTCGACCAGTGGGTCGGTCTCAATCATGCCCGCTGTAACCTTACCCTTGCTTTTAGCTTTGACTGTAATTGTCCTCGGTTCCTCAGCCTGTGAACGCACGATAAGCTTTTTGATGTTCATAACTATATCTGTAACGTCCTCCATAAGCCCCTTGATTGTCGAAAACTCATGGTCAACACCGCTGATTCTGACCGAGGTTATCGCGCTTCCCTCCAACGACGAAAGCAGGACACGACGCAGGCTGTTACCGATAGTCGTGCCAAAACCCCGCTCAAACGGCTCAATATAGAACCTGCCGTAGGTTTCCGACGACACCTCCTTGTCGCGTTCAATCCGCGTCGGTAACTCTAATCCTCTCCACGTTATTCTCATTTATGGCCTCCTAAAAAACGCGGCAAATGTTCTCAGCAGCCTCTGTCCTCGGCCAACTTTCGACGAAAACTGCTCTCTGCTATTCGCCGCAACCATTACTTTACATCAATATAAAAACTACCTCGAACAAAACTCAACCACTAAATGTTCCTCAATCACAAGCTGAATATCATCACGACTCGGCAATCCGACTACGGTAGCTGCAGGCTTGTCCGGGTCGACCTGCAGCCAGCCCTGAACCATATAGTTGGGATTGCTCGACAACTGCGCCTTGACTAAGTTGCGGCTCTTGGCCGAATCCTTCAATTCAATCTTATCGCCAACGGCCAACGTGAAATCCGCTATGTTGACCTTGCGCCCGTTAATACAAACATGCCCGTGATTGATTAACTGCCTCGCCGCTTTGCGTGACGGCGCGAAGTTGACTTTGTAAGCAACGTTATCGAGGCGTCTCTCCAAAAGCTCCAGCAGGACCTGGCCCGTGTTGCCTTTCGTGCGTTCCGCCTTGTGGAAATACCGCAAGAACTGCTTCTCGCCCAAACCGTAGTATCTTTTGACTTTCTGTTTCTCTCGAAGCCGAACTCCGTAGTCACTACTTCTGCCGCGTCGCCAGCCATGCATACCAGGTCCCATCATCCGCTCACGCTTCTCCACGGCACACTTGCCTGTCTCACACCTGCCGCTTTTAAGCATCAGTTTCATGCCTTCCCGGCGGCAATGCTTACACGATGATCCAAGATAACGTCCCATATCAACTCAACTTCCAAACACACTCAACTCAAAACCTTGTCCCGCACTTGATGCGGGATCTAACTAAGAACTAATCACTATTCCTTACACCCTTCTTCTTTTACGAGGCCGGCATCCGTTGTGAGGAATCGGTGTAATATCCTCTATCGACGAAATTCTGAGACCGGCCTGCTGAATCGCCGATATCGCCGACTCACGCCCGGAACCCGGACCCTTAACCCTAATCTCTACTTCACGTACTCCGTAACGCATCGCCGCGCGGGCGCACTTCTCCGCCGCCCTTTGCGCTGCAAAAGGCGTGCTCTTTCTCGAACCCTTAAAGCCGACGGTTCCTGCTGAGTCCCGGCAAATCGTATCACCGTTCATATCCGTAATGGTGACCAACGTGTTATTGAACGTTGCCTTAATATAGACTATTGCACGTATAACGTTTTTTCTGACTCCTCGCCTGATACTTCTGGCCATTCGCGTCACCTATCCCAAAATATAAAAAACCAGCTCTAAAAGCAACCGCTACCTCAACTCTTTCACACCTTTCTTGCCCGCGACGGTCTTCTTCTTGCCTTTGCGCGTCCTTGCATTGCTTCGAGTCTGCTGCCCGCGTACCGGCAATCCACGCCGGTGCCGTATCCCTCTATAACAGGTTATGTCGCGCAGACGAGCTATGTTCTGCGAGATCTGACGCCGAAGCTGACCTTCAACAATACACTCACGGTCGATAATCTGCGTTATTCGGCTTACTTCATCTTCCGTAAGTTTGCCGGCTTTGACCGTTTTCTCAATGCCGGCCTCCTTCAAAACCATATCGGCCGTGCGCTTACCGATGCCATGAATATACGTCAGTGCCACCCATACCGGCTTACTGTTTGGAACATCAACACCAACTATACGCGGCATAACAACTCCTGTTAAAGCCTAAAACCCAAAAACTCACTTCAGCCCTGTCGCTGTTTATGACGGGGATTCGCCGAGCAAATCACTCGTATAATGCCTTTGCGCCGAATCAACTTACATTTCTCACAGATGCGTTTTACCGAACTTCGAACCTTCATAATACCACCGTCTATTCTCAATTTTCAGTTTCGCAGGACTATGCGCCCTCGGGACAGGTCGTACGGACTCATCTCAACAGTCACTTTGTCGCCCGGCAGAATCCGAATAAAATGCATCCGCATCTTGCCCGACACATGTGCCAGAACCTGATGACCATTTTCAAGCTCAACCTTGAACATCGCGTTCGGCAATGCGTCGATTACCTTCGCTTCAAGTCTGATTGCGTCTTTCTTAACCATGGCCTTTCCCACGGCTAATCATTCCTGTCCTTTTCCTCTGCCGTCCTGCTTCTTGCGCCATTATCACCTACGCCGTCAACACCTCACAACCACTTTTCACTATCGCTATCGTATGCTCAAAATGAGCAGAGCACTTACCGTCTTTCGTCACAACCGTCCAGCCGTCGCGCAGCGTCCTGACCGAACTGCTGCCCATGTTCACCATAGGCTCCACCGCCAGTATCATTCCTTCCCGCAAGATTATATCGTTCTTTAGGAGTTCTTCACTCACAAAGTTCGGTATCTTCGGGTCCTCATGCATCTGCCTTCCGATACCATGACCGACAAAATCCTTCACTATTGAGAATCCCGCGCGCTTCGCGCACGCTTCCATCCGGCCGGCAATCCGGCTCCATTTCAAGCCGGGGGCCGAGGTGGCTATCGTAATGTCAAGAAGCTGCTTCGTAACATCCATAAGCTTCTGTTTAGCCGCCGAAACCTTTCCGATTCCGAAAGTAACAGCCGCATCCCCGCAGTAACCGGCCAGCTTTACCCCGAAATCCACGCTCAAAATGTCTCCATCCTTCAGCCGAGTCTTCGGCGATGGAATACCGTGAACCACCTGTTCATTTATCGATGCACAAATGATCCCTGGAAACGGTCGTTTGGCATAGGGACTTTCGACTCCCTTAAACAATGCCTTGCCGCCCGCACCAGCGGTTATCTCGGCCGCCAGCTCGTCCAGCCGACTGGTACTCGTCCCCGACTTCGCTGCGTCCTGCACTTTTGAAAGAACCTCGGCCACTATCAACCCAGCACTGCGAAGCAGTGCTATCTCTCTGCTGCTTCTGAGCGTTATAGCCATCTAACCAACCTGGCTGCAGAGCACGTCAAGTTTCGAAAATATCGACGCCGTTACTTCTTCAATCCCACCGGCAGCGTCAACATCAATAACCGCTTTGCCTCTGCCCTCATAGTAATCCACGACCGCAGTCGTCTGCTCATGGTAAGCCTTAAGCCTGTCGGCAACTACCTCAGGCGTATCGTCGGCTCGCTGAACAAGCACTTCACCGTCCCTGTCACAAATACCTTCCACATGCGGCTTCAGGTTTTCTATATGATAAACCGCGCCGCATTGCGTACAGCTTCTTCGACCCGTCAGTCGGCCCGCAATCCGGTCGTCTGACACCCGCAAGTTGACAATTCCTGTTATTTCCTCGCCCGCTTCAGCCAGCGACTTATCTAATTCCTCAGCCTGCACCACCGTCCGTGGAAAACCGTCCAAAACATACCCCCCAACCGCCTTTATCATCGCGTCAATCATCATGCTGATAATAATACCATCCGGCACCAACCGGCCCGAATCCATATATTTTTGAGCCTTTTGCCCGAGTTCGCTCCCCGCCGCCCGCTCAGCTCGAAGAATGTCGCCACTCGACAAGTGTGCTATCTCATACCTGTCGGCAATACGCTTACACTGCGTACCCTTGCCCGCACCGGGCGGTCCCAACAAAATCAGTCTCACCTGTACGCTCCTTTAATCCTGCCAACATCAGTGAAGCCTTCGTAGTGTCGCATTATCAGGTTCGCCTCTATCCTCTGAACCAGGTCAAGCGAAACACTGACGACAATCAGTAAGCCCGTCCCGCCCAAAAATGTCGCAATTCGCCATTCGACCCCCATCAGTTGAACTATGAGGCTCGGCACTACCGCGATAAACGCCAAAAATGCGGCACCAAAGTATGTTATTCGAATCATCACCGTCTCAAGGTATTCCGCCGTTCGGTGCCCGGGACGAAGACCCGGAATGAAGCTGCCCGAATCACGAAGACGCTTGGCCATATCCTTGGGCTGAAACTGAACCGTCGTCCAGAAGTACGCAAACGCAAATATCATAACAACAAACATTACATTGTAAGTGAAAGACGAAGGCATAAATGCCGCCTGCAACTGAGACAAAAAAGCCGTGCCACTCAGACTCTTTATGCGCTCAAGCTGCTGGATAACAATCGGGGGAAACATCATCAAACTCGAAGCAAAGATAATCGGCATCACTCCGCCATGATTGACCCGAAGAGGCAAATAATGCCTCTGGCCGCCGTACATCCGCCTGCCGCGCATTTGCCTGGCCTGTTGAATCGGTATCCTTCGCTGCCCCTGTGTTATCAGTATCGCCCCCGCAACTACAAAGACAAATGCCGCCAACAAAAACAGTATTGTGCCCGGCCCATATTTGCCCGTGGCAGCGCCGACGCGGAAATCTGCGTTGTTCCAAACCGTCATTATCGCACCTGGCATCCGCGAAACAATCCCCGCCATGATCAGCAAACTTATACCGTTGCCGATACCGTACTCGTCTATCTGCTCACCAAGCCACATTAAAAACACCGTCCCTGCTGTCATCCCCACAACGCCCATAAAGACAGCCTGCCCTCCCATTCCGGCGTAAGTGAGTCCTCCAAACATCTTCATAATCATCATCGATTGGATAATGCACAACGGCACCGTTAAATACCGCGTATACTCCTGAATTTTCTTATAACCGGTCTGGCCCTCCTGCCTGAGCTTGCGAAGGGCCGGAAGAACCTCGCCAAGAAGCATCAAAATAATAGAAGCGGAGATATAAGGCATAATGCCCAGACCGAACAAACTCGTCTTGTCAAGCCTGCCGCCGCTAAACATCTGAAGGTATTCAGCCACCCTGCCGATCGGCGAATCCGTACTCCGGCTGCCCGTCATTTGCGATATCTTAACCTGGTCAAATCCCGGAATCGAAATATGAAACCCGATCCTGTATATACACAGAAGAGCCACCGTAAACAGTATCTTGTTCCGCAAATCCGGAATCTTAAAGATGTTTGTCACTCTTCCGAACATTTCACTTTATCCTTGTTACTATCCCGATATTAAGCAACCACCTTCGCCGTACCGCCGCAGCCGAATATCTTCTGCTCGGCGCTCTTGCTGAATTTATGCGCGGTTATGTCCAGCTTCTTGGTCAACTCGCCGTCGCCAAGAACTTTGACCCTGCTCTTGACGCTGTCCACCAAACCTACACCCACCAACACCTGTACGTTTATTGCCGCACCGTCATCAAACATATTCTCAAGCTGAGAAACGTTTACCACCTCATATCGCCTCGCGAAGTTGTAATTGCTGAAGCCGCGCTTCGGCAGCCTTCGGAAAAGCGGCATCTGACCGCCCTCATAAGTCGGACGAATAGACGAACCTGATCTGCTACCACAGCCCTTATGCCCACGGCCGCACGTCTTGCCGCGACCAGAGCCTTTACCTCTACCCACACGCCTGGGCCCTTTATGCCCACCGGCAATCGCAGTTATTTCGTCGCTTAACATTTTGACATCACCACCTTCTAACTGTTTCAACCTTTACTCCGCGGAGGGATTCGACCGCATCCTTATCACGCAACCTTAGCAAGCCATCCATGACGGCTTTGACGACGTTCTTGGCCGATGTGCTGCCGTTAATCTTCGTCAGCACATTGCGAACGCCTGCATATTCGAGAACGGCACGGGCCGTGCTGCCGGCGATCACACCTGTACCGGGACTGGCCGGAACCATAGTTATACTCGTCGACCTGCACTTGCCGACAACCTTATGCGGCAGCGTACCGCCAACCAATGAAACACCATTCAGATTCTTTTTAGCGTCCTTGACCGCCTTCTCAACCGCAGGAGGAACTTCATTCGCCTTACCGTAGCCGATGCCGACCGTCCCATTACGGTCTCCCACAACCACCAGCGCAGCAAAACTGAACCGGCGGCCGCCTTTGACGACCTTCGCACTGCGAAACACCTTCACTACGGTATCCTCTAACAGTTGTTCCCCCGGAATACCCGTTTTAACCGCTTCTTGCGCCAATTATAATCTCCATCTAATTTTTACAAAACCGATTACATAAAAATTCAGAGCAAAAACTCAAAACTCAAAACGCCAGACCCGCCTCTCTCGCCGCTTCCGCCAAGGCCTTTGCCCTGCCATGATAACTATACCGGCTCCTGTCGAAACACACACATTTGATACCAACACCAATCGCCTGCTTTGCTATCGCCTTGCCAACCGCCTCGGCCGCCGCCTTATTACCGCCTTGGGCTATCTGTCTGCGCAAACTCTTCGCCCGCGTGCTCGCAGAAGCAAGAGTCGCCGAGGCATAATCATCTATTATCTGCGCATATATGTGCCTGTTGGAGCGGAAGACTGAAAGCCTCGGCCGCTCAGGCGTACCAAAAATCTTCTTTCGCGTTCGAAACTTGCGCCTTATTCTCGCTTTTCTTATCTTGTCGGACTGCATAAAAGCCAATTCCCAAATTAATCAAACCAGACTAAAAGCGTCTAACAAAATGAATATGCAATACGCGCGTCATTCTGAGTCCCGATGTATCGGGACGAAGAATCTCCTCGTAATAGTGATAAGAGACCCTTCGCTGCGCTCAGGGTAACAATTTTGAGATAGTTTCTAAGCATTATTCACTAACGACTATTCACTAAACACTATCAATTTTTTTACATCGCCCCGGATGTAAACGCCTTTCCGACCTTGCGCCTGACGATTTCGTCTGCATAACGAATCCCCTTGCCCTTGTAAGGCTCCGGCGGACATATCTTGCGAATATTCGCCGCAAACTGCCCCAATTCCTGTTTGTCAGGCCCTGAAAGCATAAACAACGCCGGCACATCATTACCTCGAGTCACCGGCGTCTTTATCTCGACCTTTACGCTCTTGGGAATCGCGATCTCAACCGGATGCGAAAAGCCGACTTGAAACACCAACTTACCACCCTGTTCTTTGACGTTGTAGCCGGTACCGAAAATCTGCATCTTCCTCTCAAATCCCCTGCTTACTCCGACCGCCATATTATTAAGCAACGAACGCATCGTACCGTGCAGAGCCTTTTGATGCCTGACATCGGGCTGTGTATTGCTCACCAAAATCTGCTTCGACTCACCCTCAACCTTGACCTCGATTCCCGCCAGGCAATCTATCTGCAATGTCCCCTTCGGGCCGGAGACCTTTATGCTGCGTCCAGCCTGTTCTACCTTGACACCTTTTGGAATATGGATAGGTCTTTTACCTATACGACTCATCAACTCACCATGCAAATCAACTCGCCGCCGATATTCTCCTTGCGGCAGTTCCTGTCACTCAGCACACCCTTGCTCGTGGACACAATCGTAATACCCATGCCTCCCAGAACGTCCGGCAGGTCCCTCACCGCACTGTAAAGGCGCCTACCCGGCTTACTCACTCTCTTTATTTCACTTATAACCGGCGCCCCCTCCTGCGAATACTTCAGAAATACCCGCAGAAAACCCTGCTTACCGTCGTCAATCCGGTCATAATCGTTGATATAACCCTCTTCCTTCAGAACACGAGCTATACCTTCACAAATATTTGAGGCCTTGATCTTGACCTCGGCCTTCTGAACACGCACACCATTGCGTATCCTTGTCAGCATATCCGCTATCGGGTCACTCAAACTCATAATTTTCCTCGTATTGCGTATATCGTATTGCGTATTGCGAATCCCGGCGCGCCGGGACATGACGCACGACGAAATTACCAACTTGCTTTCTTCACACCTGGAATCTTACCTTCGTTAGCCATAGTCCTGAAGCATATCCGGCAAACCTTGAACTTGCGGTAAACCGCTCTGGCCCTGCCGCAAATCTCGCAACGTGTGTAGCCTCTGCTCCTGAACTTCGGTTTCTTCCTGGCCTTATTTTCCAGTGCCGTTGTTGACATCAATTAGCTCCAATACCTTTTTTTCCTTGCTTCACCACGTCGCCCTCTACGACTCCCGAAACGGCATACCGAATAATCGCAGCATTTCATGTCCTTCCGCATCCGTCTCGGCCGTTGTAACAAACGTTATATTCATGCCCTGCTGGTTCTCTACTTTCGAAGGGTCGATCTCCGGAAAAACGCTCTGCTCAACCATACCCATTGAGTAATTACCCCTGCCGTCAAAGCTCTTCGCGCTCAACCCGCGAAAGTCCTTCACTCGCGGAATCGCCAGATTGATAAAGCGATCCATAAACTCAAACATCCGCTCTTTACGAAGCGTAACCTTCAGCCCCGTCTCATAACCTGCGCGAACCTTAAAGTTCGACACGCTCTTCTTGGCCTTACAAACCAGAGGCTTCTGAGCCGAGATAACAGTCAAATCTTTTATGGCACCGTCCAGAAACTTCTTATCCGCGACAGCTTTGCCCACGCCCATCGAGACAACTATCTTTTCCATCCTGGGCACCGCCATCAGATTCTTATAGCCGAACTTTTCCTGTAGAGCCGGAGCTACTTTCGATCTATATATATCTCTCAACCGCGACATTTATATAACCTGCTCAAAAAACCTGTTCGGTCCTCAATTCTTACTGGCTGGCTTTCGTTACCGCGCCAATCTGACCACCACCAATGGCGACCCTGTTCTTAACGCCCTTGTCGTCAACTTCAAAACGCACCCTGCTGCCTCTTGAACTCTTCGGGTTGATCGGCAGAACATTGCTTGTGTGAATAGGCCGCTCAACCCGAATACGCCCGCCCTGAGGATTTTGTCTGGAGGGACGAACATGCTTGTATGCCAGATTAAGCCCCTTAATCAACACTTGATTCTTGCCGGGAATCACTCTCATTACCTCACCGGTCGAGCCTTTATTGTCGCCGGCGATTATCTCTACCATATCACCTTTTTTTATATGTCTGGCCATAATCAGTTAACTACAAACTCCGAACTAACAACTACCAACTGTTATACCACCTCGCTTGCCAGCGAAATTATCTTCATAAAGTTCTTCTCACGTAATTCCCTTGCAACCGCTCCGAAAATTCGAGTGCCCACAGGATTTCTTTCCGCGTCAATCATCACCGCAGCATTGCTGTCAAACCTGACATAACTACCGTCGGTTCTGCGAACCGGATACTTCGTACGAATTATCACGCACTTGTGAACCTTCTTATCATCCAGTTGACAGTTTGGCAGATGCTTCTTAATCGCAACACACACAACATCGCCCACCGTCGCCGCAGGACGTGCTTTTTTGCCCTTGCGCGAACTGACTCTGCCGAGCACTTTAATACACTGTGCTGTTTTCACGCCGCTGTTATCGGCTATGTTCAACATCGTCTCCTGTTGAATCAACCTCTCAGGTCCTTTACTTGTTAACTCCCCTCTGGACTACTTTTACAAGACGCCAGCTCTTGCTCTTGCTGATCGGCCTGCACTCGACAATATCAACCACATCTCCCACCTGCGTCTCATTGGCCGAATCATGCACGCAAAGTCGCGTCCGACGTTTTATGTACTTGCCGTAAACCGGATGCTTGACCTTGTAATCTATCTGCACCTTAACACTCTTATCTCCGCTCTTGCTCACAACCGTACCCCGCCGGGTTCTTATCTTCATCTGTGATTCCATATGTCCCTCATCCCGACTTGTCGGGACTCAACTGCCTTACTTTCATTATCGTCTTAATTCTCGCAACATCACGCCTCACATTGTTAATAGCGTGGCGGTTTTCAAGGTTCTCCGTCACAGCCTGAGTCCGCAGTGAAAACAACTGCTTCTGCACATCATCAAGCTTGTCCCTAAGCTCATCGTCTCTCAACTCGCGTATTTCCGAGGCCTTCATCTCGTCTCCAGCTTATCTGAGCGTATGCCTGCGTGCCACAAACCGGCATCGCACGGGCATCTTATGAGAAACCCTTGCAAGCGCAGCCCTGGCCACTTCCTCATCAACTCCGCCGATCTCATACAGTATCGTGCCTGGCTTTACAATCGCCACCCATCCCTCAATTTCAGCCTTTCCTTTTCCCATCCTCTGCTCCAACGGCTTTGCAGTATATGAATGCTGTGGGAATATTCGAATATAGACCTTTCCTTCCCGATGCAGAAAGTGCGTCGCCGCTATTCGCCCCGCCTCAATCTGCCTTCCCGTTATCCAGTGCAAGTCCAGTGACTGCAGTCCGTATTCACCGAACGCAACAAAATTTCCGCGTGTAGCATTTCCCTTCATGCTTCCGCGCTGATGTTTGCGATACTTCACTCTTTTCGGCATTAACGCCATCTTGGCTATCCCTTTACAGCTTCACCTACTCACTCTTCTGTGCCTTGTTTTCCTTTTCAGTCTGGTCCGCAGCTTCGCCGCCCTCTGCCGCAGCCTCGGTCGGCTTCACCGCGGCCGGCCCTATCCTCATCTTCGAGGTTTTTGAACGGCCGCCCCTCGCCGTTAATCCGGCACCGCCCCGTTTACCACCACCTGCTGAACGGCCCCTGCCGCCACCGCCGCCACGCCGCGGCCTTGGTTGACGGCGAGGTCTCGATACCGGCACAATCTCTTCGCCGAACTTGCCCTTGTAAATCCAAACCTTGACGCCAATCGTGCCGTATGTCGTGTGCGACGTCGCCACACCGTAATCAACGTTCGCATCCAGCGTTTGCAGCGGTATACTTCCCAGCTTTTGAGTCTCACTGCGAGCTATCTCCGCTCCCGCCAAACGACCGCTACATATAATCTTTACTCCCTTCGCTCCGGCATTCATTGCATTCTCGCACTGCGCCTTCATCGCACGACGATACGAGGCCCGCTTCTTCAACTGCATCGCAATCGCGTCAGCCATCAGAGTTGCGTCCAGCGCAGGCTCCTTTATCTCAATCACGTTGATATTAATCTGGCGGTCAACAAGCTCTTCGAGTTCCTCTTTGAGAGTCTCAACCTCAGCTCCGCGGGGGCCAATCACCATACCTGGCCGGGCAGTGTGAAGCGTCACCTTGACCTCGTTACGCGTCCGAGCTATCTCAACCTTCGATACAGCCGAATAAGGCGGCTGCCGATTGAATCTCTTGTCAATATATTTCCTGATCTTCCAGTCTTCTATCAGGAACTCACCGTAATTAGCCTTCGGCGCAAACCACGTGCTCTGCCAGTCCAGCGTAATTCCCGTTCTAAAACCAATTGGCGATGTCTTCTGACCCATACTTGTCCTGTCTTCTACGAACTACGAACTACGAACTCAAACCTACTAACTCAAAATCATCCTTCCGCTACTGTTACATGTATATGGCTGGCATGCTTGCGAATCGGATGTGCCCTGCCGCGATCCTTCGGTATCCAGCGCTTAGTCCCAATACGCAGGCCCGCGTCATCAACATGCACCCGGCAGACATACAGCTTCTCAACGTTGGCCTCTTGCTCATCCGCGTTGGCTATGGCGCTTTCCAGCACCTTCGCAATCATCTGGGCCGCTCGCTTGCCGGTAAACTTCAATATATCCAAAGCATCCTGCACACTTCTGCCCTTGATAAGCTGCGCCACCAGCCTTGCCTTCCTCGCCGACATCGGCGCATAACGATAAGACGCCTGCCATTGGGAAAGCTGGGCCGGTTCAACTCCAAGACCGCTTGCAAGTCGTTCAATATCTTCACTTCGCGGCTTCGGCTTGTACAATCCCTTCTGCCAGTTTTTTAGTGCCACTGCCGCCTCCTTACGGTCAAACCCACCGCGAGCCAGATGACCGGCAAGCTGGTCAACACTCGTTTTCTGCTGCGAACAAAGCTCTTTTAATCTACTGCAGCTTAACATCTCAAAACCTTATAAACCTTTCTGACGATTCAAATCCGCCAGTTACCGGCCCTATTAAATAAAAAACCGTTTCCTTACCTCCTCTTCCTGCTGCCGGCGTGCCCCTTGAATGTCCGCGTCAGCGAAAATTCGCCTAACTTGTGTCCTACCATATCCTCGGTTACGAAAACCTTATTAAATATCTTGCCGTTATGCACAAGGAACGTAAATCCCACAAATTCCGGTATAATCGTACACCTTCTCGCCCACGTCCGGATTGGGTCTCTCGTGCCGACTTCGGTCTGTCTGCTCACCTTACGCAGCAGCTTCTCGTCAACAAACGGCCCTTTCTTCTGTGATCGGCCCATTAAAATCCCTTAAACCACTTCGTAACTAACTGTACTGTCTCACTTTCATGATTTTATATAAGGTACTATTGCCACAGCAGTTACACAAGATTTCGTTTAATTTTTATTTCGTCCATAAGAAAAACTCAAAACTACAAAACCAACTGTCCACTTCTCTTATTCTTGCGTCTGCGAATAATTCGCTTGTTGTTCGGGTTGCGCGGATTTCGAGTCTTTCCGCCCTTGGCCAGCACACCCGTCGGCGAACACGGATGACGACCACCGTTGCTTCGGCCTTCACCCCCGCCCATCGGGTGTGCCACCGGGTTCATCGCCTTGCCACGAACATGGCCCTTGCGACCCATGTGACGCTTTCTGCCCGCCTTGCCGATTTTCACGTGCTGCAAATCAATATTGCCAAGCTGCCCAATCGTCGCCCGGCACTCCTTGCGAATCATACGCATCTCGCCGCTGGGCAAAATTATCGTTGCCCAGTTCCCTTCTTTAGCCATTAGCCTGGCCGAGCCGCCCGCACTTCTGACAAGCTTGCCACCCTGCCCAGCTGTCATTTCAATATTATGAACCTCAACGCCTACCGGTATACCGCTAAGCGGCATCGCGTTGCCCGCTTTCGGCTCAACGCTGGCGCCGCTTTCCACCACTTCGCCAACCTTTATCCCGTTTGGAGCCAGAATATATCTCTTCTCGCCATCGGCGTAATGCAAAAGCGAAATGAAGCAACTCCTGTTCGGGTCGTACTCAATGCTCGCAACCCGCGCCGGCACACCGTCTTTATTGCGTTTAAAATCGATCATTCGGTAAATACGCCTTGCTCCGCCGCCCCTGAAGCGCACCGTCGTTTTGCCGTGATGATTCCTGCCGCTGTGCTTCTTAATCCTCTTGCAAAGCGACTTCTCCGGCGTCGTCGCCGTCAGTTCGGCCTTGTAATCAATCACCGAAGCGTTCCTGCGCCCCGCGCTCGTCGGCTTGTAAAGTCTAATTGCCATAATATCAGTTTTCCTTACATCAACTCTTTTGTCTACGAACTACCAACTACGAACTACCAACTCAATCAGAATAAATCTATACGGTAATCCTCGCCAAGAACCACCACCGCCTTCTTCCAGCTTCGCGTAACACCGTGGTGCCTGCCGCGCCTTCGCGGCTTGCCTCTCACATTGGCAGTACGCACATCCAAAACCTTGACGTTATACAGCCGTTCAACCGCGCTTCGGATCTGTATCTTGTTCGCCTTCTTGTTAACTTCAAAAGAGTATGCATTCCTTGTGTTCGCGAAATGCATTCCCTGCTCTGTAATCAACGGCCTGATTATAATATTGTGATCATCCACAACTTATTCTCACTCAATTCTCTTTACGGTCCCTGTTGATTAGCGACAAAAATGCGTCCTTCGTAAACAGCATCTTCTGACGGTTGCAGATGTCGCCGGCGTTCAAATCCCCCACCACCAACACATCCACCTTCGGCACATTCCTGGCCGACTTGTAAAGATTCTCATCATGCTCATTGACGGTCACCAGACAACTGCGATTGATGTTCAGATTGCTCAGCGTTTCCGCAAAGTCTCTTGTCTTCGGCGCCTCAAACCTCAATTCGTCAACAACCACCACGTTGCCGGCCTGAAACTTCGCTAAAAGCGCCGAATCCCTCGCCAACCGTCTTTGCTTTTTCGGCATCGCCCTGCCGAAATCCCTCTTGACTTTCGCGAATGTAACTCCACCGCCGACACGCTTACCCGTTCTCCTGTTCCCGACACGGGCATTGCCCGTACCTTTTTGCCGAAACAGCTTTCGCGTCGAGCCTCTGACCATGCCTCGGCTCTTTGTCGCAGCCGTGCCGACACGCTTATTCGCGTGATACATCACTATCGCCTGCTTCAGCAGAGGATACCTCACGTAACCGCCAAACACCTTCTCATCAAGCTGAAGGCTTTCGACCTCTTGGCCTTGGCGGTTATATACGGCAACATCAATCATTTCTAATTCCTGCCCGTTGCTTCTTTCCAGCCCGTCAACCGCCTTTAAACCGCGGTTTTCGAGCTGCGAACCTCAACATAACTGCCGCAAGGCCCCGCAACAGCGCCCTTAACAATCAGCAGATTCCTTTGTTCGTCTATAGAAACAAGGCGGTGATGCTTCGTCGTAACTCGTACAGCGCCCATATGCCCTGCCATCTTTTTACCTTTTTTCGGATGACCACCGTGACCGGCGTCGCTGGCGTAACTTGAAATAGAACCCGGCGCTCTGTGCTTTCGCTCGGTACCGTGCGAAGCCGGAAAACCGCCGAAACCGTGACGCTTCATCACACCGGCAAAACCCTTGCCTTTACTCGTACCGGAAACATCAACAAACTTCACTTGGGAAAACGCCGACACTGAAATCTCATCGCCGACTGTGTATTCCGCCTCGCCACTATTATCCAGAGGCAACTCACGAACAAACTTCTTCGGTGGCGTGTTCGCTTTATTGGCGTGACCTGCAGCCGGTTTTTTCACGCGGGACCGCTTTACGTCACCATAGCCTAATTGTATCGCGCTGTACCCGTCCGACTTGTTCGTCTTAACCTGCATCACCATGCAGGGCCCGGCCTGGATTACCGTCACGGGCGTAATCTTGCCCGATTCATCATAAACCCGGGTCATTCCAATCTTTTTTCCAAGCAGCATCACCATCATATATCCCTGCGCTACTACCACTGCCTCTGACTAAATGCCAACAACTATCCCGGCGCGCCGGGACTAACGACTGTTCACCAACGACTAACTCACGCCTTTATCTTGACAAAAACGCCCGCCGGAACCACCAATCGATTTAGTGCCTCAACCGTACGGGCGTTAGCATCGTGAATATCAATAAGACGCTTGTGCGTCCGCATTTCAAACTGCTCGCGCGATTTCTTATCAATGTGAGGACTCCGCAATACCGTATATCTCTCAATACGCGTCGGCAGCGGCACAGGACCGCTGACGCGAGCATTTGTCCGACGAGCCTGCTCAACTATTTCCTTGGCGGACGTATCAAGCGCTCGGTGGTCGTATGCCTCCATTCTTATCCTGATTCTTTCAGTTTCCGTCGCCATTTTTATTCCCTAATTCTAACTACACAATCTCCACCATAAATCCGCTAAACGCATAAGTATAGCATTGCGCAGCAAAAAAACAAGAAAATTGCACAAAATTTTTGCACAAATCCTGCGATTTCAAGATTTTTTGCTAAGTTTTTCAGGCAGGAAAGGCTTTTTAGCTTGCCTTCCTTAAAAAAGCGCCCGCGAAGCCGGAAAAACCGACACTTGGCCTCAAATCAATCTGCAATTTCATCGTCTTGAACGAGGCAAGCCACTTCACCGGCCCACCAGACTCATATCTACCATCCCTGAACCACTATTTTCCGAAATGAAATCAGCCCAACTCGAAACGCACGAAATCCTTTTCTGTGCTCGCTGCGGCTGCAAAATCAACTTTTTACCACATAATTTCTTACCTGTCAATAGTGACCTGACAAAATTTTCTCGGAAACTTGTTCCGGCACTTTCTCGTAACTCAACGGCTCCATCGAAAAACTGCCCCTCCCGCCTGTAGCACTGCGAATCTCGCCCGAATAACCGAACATCTCCGCCAGAGGAACCTTCGCATCAATCACTCGCATATTACCGTGTACCCAGGTGTCTGTAATCGTACCACGCTTAGAAATCAGATTACCGTGGACCGCGCCGAAATTCGCCTCCGGAACCACCACCTGGACGTTCATTATAGGCTCAAGCAAAATCGGCCCGGCATTATTAAGCACCTCCCTGATTGCACGCACCGCGGCCTGTTCAAACGCTATCTCCGAAGAATCCACGGCGTGAAAGGAGCCGTCAAGAAGCGTAACCTTCGCTCCCACAACAGGATAGCCCGCCAGCACGCCACTTGCCAATGCCTCGCGAACCCCCTTTTCAACCGCGGGTATATACTCCTTTGGAACTGCGCCTGCCACCACAGCGCCGGCAAATTCCGTACCTGGGCTGTAGTGCCCATCGGCATCAAACAATGGCTCAATCCTGATAACAACATGACCATACTGACCACGCCCTCCCGTCTGATGGACAAATTTCCCTTCACCCTCGACGAGTCCGGTGATTGCCTCCTTATACGCCACCCTCGGCTTGCCGATACGAACGTCAACGCCCATATCGCGGGTCAGCTTGTGCTCCAATATCTCCAGGTGAAGCTCCCCCATCCCGCTGATGATAGTCTGACCCGTTTCCGCATCGTACTTGCAGCCGAAAGTCGGGTCCTCACGCCTTAGCACCGCCAATGCGTCACCCAATTTGGCACGTTCGGCCGCCGTTTTCGGCTCTATCGACATGTTGATGACCGTCTGCGGAAATGTAATGCTTTCAAGAATCACCTTGGTTTTCGTGTCGCATATCGTATCACCCGTCAGCGTATCCTTAAGCCCGACTACCGCAACGATATCGCCCGCACCTGCAGAATCCAGTATCTTACGAGAATCGGCGTGCATCTCGAATATCCGAGTAATATTCTCACGTCGACTCCGATTGCTGTTCAACACCCTGCTGCCCGACTTCAGAACGCCACGGTAAATCCTCAAAAAGTACAAATCACCGTGCTTGTCGCTGGTAATCTTATACGCAAGCGCCACCAATGGCTTGCTCCGATCACATTCAATTTTAATCTCTTTGCCCTCCTTGTCATCCTTGCCCCCTTTGCCCTTACCACCAACAGTGTGGGCTGCAATCACCGGCCTGTCCAAAGGCGACGGCAGATACGAAACTACCCCATCAAGAACACGCTGTACCCCGATATATTTCAGAGCGGACCCAACATACACAGGATGAATCCGGTTCGACAATGTACCCTTGCGAATCGCCGCAATCACATTTTCCGTATCGAGCGGTTTGTCATGAACGTAGGCCGCCATCAAATCATCATCAAACTCCGCTGCCGCTTCAATCATATCATGGCGCCACCGCTCGGCCTCGGCAAGCAACTCCGCAGGTATCTCTGCCTCACGAAACTTTGCACCCAGCTTGGCACTCTCGTAAAATACCGCCTTCATCTTTACAAGGTCGATAAGACCCTGAAAACCCGCCTCGGCGCCTATCGGAATCTGAACCGGCACTGGATTGGCAAGCAGTTTGCCCCTGATGCTTTCTACTGCCATCTCGAAGTCCGCCCCGACCTTATCCATCTTGTTTATGAAACAAATGCACGCCAGACCATACTTCTGGCCCTGACGCCACACAGTCTCGCTCTGGGCCTGAACTCCTTCACTTGCGTCAAAAACCGCTAACGCGCCGTCCAGCACGCGAAGCGAACGCTCAACTTCAGCCGTAAAATCAACGTGTCCGGGCGTATCAATCAGGTTAATCTGAAAACCGTTCCACGGACAACGCGTTGCCGCCGACGTTATCGTAATACCACGCTGCTGCTCCTCCGCCATGAAATCCATCACTGCCGTGCCCTCATGCACTTCACCCATCTTGTAAATCTTGCCGGAGTAATATAGTATCCGCTCAGTCACCGTCGTCTTGCCGGCGTCAATATGCGCCATCACACCTATATTTCGCAGCTTTCTTAGCTCACTCGACATAACCGGTTATTTCCACCACATCGCAAAAACCATTTCCTCGCCGGGCACTTGCCGCCGCCCGGACCCAAATAAAAAGCTGCCACGGCTATCTAATAAAACAACCGTGGCAGCTTACGCCTGACGATTTTACCATGCGAAATGCGCGAACGCCTTATTCGCCTCCGCCATCCTGTGAACATTATCACGAGTCGTCATTGCAGAGCCTTCTTTCTTGGAAGCATCCATCAGCTCCGAAGCCAGACGAACGCACATGGGTTTGCCTTTCTTCGCACGCGCCGCCGCGATAATCCACCGAAAGGCAAGCGACTGCTGACGCTTCGAGCTCACCTGCATCGGAACCTGGTAACTCGCACCGCCGACGCGCTTGCTGCGAACCTCAAGCATCGGCTTGACGTTTTTAATCGCCGTCTCAAAAAGCTCCAACGGCTCAACGTCTTTCATCCTTTTAGAAATAATGCCCATAGCATCGTAGAAAACCTTCTGAGCCGTATTTTTCTTGCCGCCACACATCAAACAGTTAATAAACTTCGAGACCAGCTTGCTGTTATAAACAGCATCAGGTTTCAACTGACTACTCGACGCCGTCCACTTCTTGGCCATTACTATACCTTCCGAACAGCTATAAACTTAAAATTACTTCTTCGCTCCGTATTTGCTCCGACCCTGCTTACGACCGGACACACCATCCGAATCCAGCACGCCACGGACAACATGGTACCTTACGCCGGGCAGGTCTCTAACTCTCCCACCACGCACCAACACCGTGCTGTGCTCCTGAAGATTATGGTCAATCCCCGGTATATAAGCGGTAACTTCCTTGCCGTTTGTCAGCCGCACACGGGCAATCTTACGCAAAGCGGAGTTCGGCTTCTTCGGCGTCTGTGTCCTTACTATAAGACACACACCTCGTTTCTGAGGACAACCCGTTATATCCGAAATACGCTTCTTGCCCTTCTTTCTTCGTGCTTTCCTCACCAATTGATTTATGGTCGGCATAATCTCTTCAAACCTCTATTTTTCTACTACCTTTTTGGTTTACAACTCCCGGCTACGAACTACGAACTATGAACTTCTTAACTGATTCCCAATGCCTCTTTAACCGCCTTCTCAGCCGCCGCTTCCGCTTCCTTGACCTCTCTAAGTTCCTCAAGCACCTTCGGCACCGGTGGTTCGGCAAGATGTTTCACCTTAATATTAAGGTGCGGCCTAAATGCCGTTCCCGCCGGAATCAAATGACCCAGTATCACATTCTCCTTCAAACCTCGCAACACATCAACCTTACCCGCAAGCGACGCCTCAGTTAACACCTTCGTGGTCTCTTGGAAACTTGCCGCCGAGATAAAGCTATCCGACTGAAGCGATGCCTTGGTTATACCCAGAAGCAGCGTGTTGGCCGTCGCTGGGCGAGGCTTCTTGCCCTTGGCCGCTGTGCCGCCAAGCGTCTCAACCTTTTCACTCGCCGTCTCAAGCTCTCCCTTGGCCAAAAGCTGGCCAACCTCAAGCTCTGTATCTCCTGCATCAGTCACTCTTATCATCTTCTTGGCCAATTCCTCATTAGCCCTGCGGAATGCGAACTTGTCCACCACTTCGCCCGGCAGAAACATACTGTCGCCGATAGCTTCTATCTCAATCTTACGCATCATCTGCGAGATTATAATCTCAATATGCTTGTCACTTATCACCACGCTCTGAGCACGATACACATTTTGAATCTCTCTCAATAAATACCTCTGCAATGCCTCCTCACCCTTAATCCTCAGAATGTCGTGCGGCACCAGCGGGCCCTCCGTCAATGCGTCTCCCGCCTCAACCACATCACCTGTATGGCAGTTAAGGTGCCTGTCCCGCGGAACATGGTGCTCCTTTTCCATACCGCTCTCCTCGTTGCGAACCGTAATAGTCATCTTACCGCGTCGTTTATCGCTCTTAAGTTCCACACCTCCGCTTATCTCTGCCATCGCCGCAGGCTCCTTTGGCTTTCGAGCCTCGAATATCTCCGTCACTCGCGGAAGTCCGCCGGTGATGTCCTGCGTCCCCTCAGTCCCTCTCGGCAAACGTGCAAGCAACTTACCCGCTTCCACTTCCTCGCCTTCGTCAACCTCAATACGAGCCTTCGCCGGCAGATAGTGCACATCAAGAATCTTGCCTTCGGAGTCTTCGATGATGACCTGCGGGTGCTTATCGCCCTTATGCTCTATAACAACCGCCCTGCCCAACTGACCCTTCCGCTCCTCCTCAACCCGCATTGTTTCGCCTTCAACCACATCCACAAGACGAACAAAGCCGGAAACCTCAGCAAGGATGGGCATACGGTGTGGGTCCCAAGAAAACAAGCGCTGCCCACGCTTCACCTCCGCACCATCCTTTACCTGCATAATAGCACCATACGGCGTCTTAAACTTTTCAAGCTCTCTGCCCTTTTCATCAAGCAGAAGCACTTCGCCGTTGCGGCTCAGAACTATACCCTTAGATTCGACAAGACGTTTTGCCTTCGGGTCCTTCATTGTCGATGCCAGGTCTTTGCTGTAAGCCTTCCCGTCCGATTTTTCCCAAACGTCCGGATCGGGAACGACATTCAGTTCACGGTATTCAACAATACCATCCCGTGGCGCTTTCTGGTCCGTCTCAAGTACCGCTATCTCCGCAATACCGCCCGTGTGGAACGTCCTCATTGTCAACTGCGTCCCCGGCTCCCCAATCGACTGAGCAGCTATAATACCTACGGCCATGCCCTCCTCGACAGGCTTTCCCATGCTCAAATCCCACCCGTAACACTTGGCACAAATTCCCATCTCACTTTCGCATGTCAACGGGCTCCTCACTCGAATCGCGTCAAGCCCCATCGCCTCAATCTTGTCCGCCGCATCAGGAGTTATGACCTCGTTCTCAAGCACTATCATCTCGCCGGTTATCGGATTGCGCACGTTGTCCCGCGCCACACGCCCAATGACCAATAGCTTCAGAGGAACATCAACCGTCTCACCCCTATAGACCGCACTCTTGGTGATACCCTGAAGCGTGCCGCAATCAATCTGCGTAACCATCACATTCTGCGCAACGTCGGCCAGCTTACGAGTAAGATAACCGGAATCGGCAGTCTTAAGGGCGGTATCGGCCAGTCCCTTACGCGCACCGTGCGTCGAACTGAAATACTCAAGCACGTTAAGACCTTCCCGGAAATTCGACCTGATCGGAGTCTCGATAATCTCTCCGCTCGGTTTCGCCATGAGCGCTCGCATACCCGCAAGCTGCTGAATCTGGTCAACACTGCCACGAGCGCCCGAGTCCCTCATAACCCATATCGGATTCAAATAAGGTTTGCCGTCCCGAACATCATTCTCCATCGCGCTCATCATCGCGCTGGTAACTTCCACGCGAGCATGCGTCCATGCATCGATAATCTGATTGTATCTCTCACCCTCCGTCAGCACACCGGCATTGTAGTTCTTCTGAACCCTGTCAACCCGCTTTTGCGTCTTGTCTATGATGCCCTGCTTCTCCACAGGAACCCGCAAATCAACAATGCCAAAACTCAGCCCCGCTAAAGTCACCTGCTTGAACCCAAGCTCTTTAATGCTATCGAGCAAATCTATCGTCGCGGCACTGCCCGCAATCTCAAAGCAGTCCTGAATCACTATCCCGAGCTTTTGCTTGTCCATCAACATGTTGTAAAACGGCATCTTCTCGTGCAGAACGTCGTTAAACAAACACCGCCCTGGAGTTGTCTCTATCACACCGCCTTTCTTCTCGCCGGATTCGTCGATAACTCTCTTGTCCGGTGGAAGACAAACTTTAACCTTCGCGTGTATGTTCACCTTGCCCATCTCGCAGGCCGTGATTGCCTCAAACATGTCCCTGAACAACATGCCTTCCCCCTTTTCGTCGGGACGCATACACGTGATGTAGTAATTCCCCAACACAATGTCCTGCGACGGCCCAAGCATAGGCGCCCCGCTCTGCGGCGAGAAAATGCTGTTCGTCGACATCAAAAGTGTATGAGTTTCAACCTGCGCCTCGATACTCAAAGGAAGATGAACCGCCATCTGGTCGCCGTCAAAGTCCGCATTGAACCCGTGGCAAACCAGCGGGTGAAGCATAATCGCATTACCTTCCACCAGAACCGGCTCGAATGCCTGGATACCCATTCGGTGCAGCGTTGGCGCACGGTTCAAAAGAACAGGATGCTGATGAATCACTTCCTCAAGAATATCCCACACATGCTCTTCCCGACGCTCAAGCATCCGCTTGGCGCTCTTTATCGTGTCGGCAAGACCACGGTCCTTCAGCTTGCGAATTATAAAGGGCTGATAAAGCTCCAACGCAATCTTCTTCGGCAACCCGCATTGATGCAGCCTCAGGTTAGGCCCGATCACAATAACCGACCGAGCCGAATAATCCACACGCTTGCCAAGAAGATTCTCGCGGAAACGCCCCTGCTTGCCCTTTATCATGTCCGTCAGACTCTTCAGAGGACGGTTGTTGCTCCCCAGAACGGGACGCCTGCATCGCCCGTTGTCGAGAAGAGAATCAACCGCCTGCTGCAGCATCCGTTTCTCATTGCGGATGATAACCTCAGGTGCGTTCAAATCTATAAGCTTCTTCAAACGGTTGTTCCGATTGATGATACGCCTGTATAGGTCGTTAAGATCGCTTGTCGCAAAATTGCCGCTCTCAAGCATCACCAGAGGACGCAAATCCGGCGGTATCACCGGAACCACGTCCAGAACCATCCACTCGGGTTTGTTCTCGCTGCCGCGGATACTGTTGACTATCTTCAGACGTTTCGTCAGGTCTTTAATCTTTTGCTTGCTGCCGGTCTCGCCTATCGCCGACCTCAGCTCCATACTCAACTCGTCCAAATCCTGCCTGTTCAAAAGCTCCTTTATCGCCTCGGCGCCCATCGACGCCCTGAAACACACACCGTATTTGTTGCACGCTTCCCGGTACTCCTCCTCCGTCATAAGCTGCCTGGGTTTAAGCGGACTCTGCCCCGGATCCGTCACAACGTAATCCTGGAAGTAAATTATCTTCTCCAAATCGGATGTCTTCATTCCAAGTACACTGCTTAAACGACTCGGCATCGACTTGAAAAACCATATATGCACCACAGGGGCCGCAAGATTAATATGACCCATGCGCTTACGACGAACCCGACTGTGAGTAACCTTCACACCACACCGGTCGCAGATGATACCCTTGAACTTCGTGCCCTTATACTTGCCGCACGCACACTCCCAGTCCCGCTCCGGACCAAAAATACGCTCACAGAAAAGACCGTCTTTCTCGGGCCGATAAGTCCGATAGTTGATTGTCTCCGGCTTGCGCACTTCGCCGAACGACCAACTGCGAATATCGTTCGCACTCGCCAACGATATCTTCACCGAACCATAATCGTTAATCCGATCGTAAATCGATTCTACCATTTTCGATCAACTCCACCCTAACTTTCTTACTCACCTTACTATATCGGTGAACTGCCTATCCGCTTTTTTTCAAGCTGAATATTCAGACCAAGACCTCTGATCTCGTTACACAAAACGTCAAACGAAATCGGTGTGCCCGCCTCAAGCGTATTAGTGCCCTTTACCATCGATTCGTATATCTTCGTGCGACCTTCGATGTCGTCGCTCTTGACCGTCAGAAGCTCCTGAAGCGTGTAAGCCGCCCCGTATGCCTCCAGCGCCCAGACTTCCATCTCCCCGAAACGCTGCCCGCCCGTCCTGGCCTTGCCGCCAAGGGGCTGCTGAGTAATCAGACTGTAAGGACCGGTCGCACGGGCATGAATCTTATCGTCCACAAGATGGTGAAGTTTCATCATATAAATATTGCCAATCGTAGCCTTTTGCTCAAACGGCTCGCCCGTCCGACCATCGTAAAGCCTTGTCTTCATGTCGTCCGATATCTGAACAAACAACTCATCCGCAGGCGGCACTTCCTTCTTGCTTTCAAGCTCCTCTATCCGGCGCCTTACATGCTCATTCGCCTCGCCCGTAACCTCACGAATCTGCTCCTCGGTCGCACCATCAAATACCGGCGTAATACAGTTAAAACCCAGAATCTTCGCCGCCCACCCAAGATGTGTCTCAAGTATCTGGCCAACATTCATCCGGCTCGGAACTCCAAGAGGATTCAGACATATATCGACCGGCGTGCCGTCTTCAAGAAACGGCATGTCCTCTTCAGGCATGATCTTTGCAATGACACCTTTATTGCCGTGACGACCCGCCATCTTGTCCCCCACAGAGAGCGTCCGCTTGGTCGCAACATAAACCTTCACCATCTCAAGAACTCCGCCGGGGAGTTCATCACCGTGCTTCAAACGCTCAAGTTGATGTTTTTTCTCCTCCTGCATCTCAACCAGCCTCGGCCAATACTTGTCCAGCATCTTCTGCGCGTCCCCGCGAAGCTTCGCCGGCTTTACCCACTCAATATCAAAGTTCTCAATCTGCTCATAAATCACGTCGTCATTCGTGCTGACACCAACTTTCTGACGTGTCGACGGGTCAACAACGTCTATCTTAACCTTATCATGAATCTCAGCCATCATCTGTTTGAAGACCGTGCATTCTCTCGCTACCATCTCGGCTTCATATCGGCGCATTTCTTCCCTTTGTGCCTTTCGCTGCTCATCTCCGCCCACGCCGCGACGTGTGAAACGCCGCGTCCGCATGACAACTCCCTCATAACCGCTCATAACCTCAAGAGAGTCATTCTTGACATCCTCACCGGCCCTGCCGAATATCGCATGCAACAGCTTCTCTTCCGGCGTCAGTTCCGTCTTGCTCTTCGGTGAGACCTTCCCGACAAGAATATCCCCCGTCGAAACACGGGTGCCCTCTCGAACCACCCCGCCCTCGTCAAGATTCCTCAAAGCCTTCTCGCTCACATTCGGAATATCTCGCGTAAACTCCTCGCGGCCAAGTTTCGTCTCCCGAACCTCGACGCTAAACTCGTCTATATGAATGCTCGTAAAAACATCATCCTTCACCAGCCTCTCAGTGATAAGTATCGCATCTTCGAAGTTGTAGCCGTCAAACGGAACAAACGCCACTAAGATATTTCTGCCCAGAGCCAGTATTCCATTGTCCGTGCCCCCGCCGTCGGCGATAATCTGGCCCTTCTTGACCTTCTCGCCGAGCTTAACCAACGACTTTTGGTTCAGACATGTCCGCTCATTCAGACCTGCAAACTTCGCAAGCTCATACTCGTCCGTGTTGTCAATCACTATTCTGTTACCGTCAACCGCCGTAACAACGCCGCTGCTTCTGGACCGAACCACCATACTCGAATTCTGCGCGACGGCGCTTTCCATGCCCGTACCAACAAGCGGTGCCTCCGTATTCAACAGCGGTACCGCCTGACGCTGCATATTCGAACCCATCAACGCCCGGTTCGCGTCGTCATGCTCCAAAAACGGAATAAGAGATGCCGAAACCCCCACCGTCTGCTTCGGGGATATATCCACATAATCTATCTCGTCGCTGTCAATCTGTGTCAAATCTCCCTCTTTCCGCGCAAGAACCATACCTTTCTTCAAACTCGCCTTGTCCGATTCAATCATGCTTGGCGGCGTGAATATCTCCTCCATCTCCTGGTCCGCACGGAGATATGCAACCTCTTCGGTTATCTTGCCCTTTGCGATCTTACGATACGGCGTAACCAGGAACCCATATTCGTCCACCTTCGCAAATATCGCCAATGAAACAATAAGCCCTATATTGGTGCCTTCCGGTGTCTCAATCGGACACACCCTGCCGTAGTGACTGATATGAACGTCACGAACCTCAAAGCCGGCACGCTTGCGGTTCAGACCGCCGGGGCCAAGAGCACTCAAACGCCTCTCGTGAGTCAACTGGCTCAATGCGTTCGTCTGGTCAACCACCTGGCTCAGTTCACCACGGCCAAAGAAATACTCGATACTCGATGAGACGCTCTTGGAATTGACAAGGTCGGCAATACGCCCCACATCATCAGGACTTTTCATACTCATCCGCTCCTGAACCGTCCGCCGAAGTTTAAGCAGGCCCTTACGAATCTCACCGGCCGCCAACTCATCTATCGTCCGAAGCCGCCGATTGCCCAAATGGTCAATATCATCAAGCGTCCCTTGATTGTTACGCAGGCCCACGATATACCGCATCGTATTCAAAAAGTCCTCTGGGCGGAGCGACATCTCGTTCTCATCAGTATCACAACCGAACTTGCGATTCAGCCTGAACCTGCCCACCTTCCCCAGACGATAACGGTTCGTGTCATAGAACTTCTCCTTAAACAGCGTCCGGGCCTTCTCAAGCTGCGCAGGATTGCCGGGCCTCAGCCGCAAATAAATCTTCAATAGAGCATCTTCATGACTCTCACAGTTATCCTCGGCCAGAGTATTTAGAATAAGCTGGTCGGCAACATTTGTTATAACCTCAACCGTTTGCGTATCTCGTTTCTTGTTTCTGGACTTTGGCTTTTCTTTAACTTTTCGGATATTCCATCTTGGATTCAGGTCTTGTATAAGCTGCTCTTCCTTCGCTACTATTTCCACATCATCCTGCATAATTATGACGCCAAATTCTATTTCTTTATTTTTTCTCTCTTCATTTATCAACGAATTTACGCGACAATTTGTTACCTGGCCATCTTTGAGACAGTTCTTGGGGGAAATATTCCCACACCCTTGTTTTATCCTAACCTTAAATGAGTCTGATTTTGTACACTTGCCGACGTATACGATTTCGCTACCAATCCAATAGGCGTATAGGCCTTTTTTATCTAAGATATCCTCCTCTTGTATGGAGAACCTGCAGTACGTCTTATCGCCATAATCATTTAAGAATTCCTCGTAAAACTTATCCTTCTTGCTTTTCAGAATCTGGAGAAATTCCCCCAAAGGATGGTCTAAGTAAGCCTGGTGTCCGTCTTCAACTTTAGGACGCAATTTCGCGTATTTTTTGTTGGTAAGGGTTTCTCGCAAGGACTTCTTATCATACTTTTCATAAGCCGAGCGATATTCCTCTGGCTCAAAAGACAAAGCTACTTTGCGAAATCCCAAACTTTCAATGTTGTGTTTTTTGTCTGGACTCTCCTCCCCTGAAGAAAGATTGGCGGTCTGGATTAAATGCAATCTGTCGCCGATCTGCTCACCGGCATTTACTACGACTTCACCTGTCTCGGTATCAACAATAGGCCCGACCGCCCACATCAAGGGGTCAAGTTTCTCGGTCTTGACCGTCTTGGTCTCATAGAATAGACGCAATATATCCTCCGTCTTGCCGTACTTCTCGCTCATCGCACGCAGAAAAATCGTCGCCGGAATCTTGCTCGACTGGTCTATCCGAATTATCAGCACGTCCTTCTTCGTAACCGATATCTCTATCCAACTACCGCGTTCCGGAATAATCCTGCTGCCGTGCAAAATGCGATCGCCGTCACGGTTGTCGATAACAAAATCCACGCCCGGACTGCGGTGAAGCTGATTCACTATCACACGCTCCGCGCCGTTGATTATAAATTCGCCACCCCCAATCATAACCGGCATCTCACCCAGATATATCGCCTGCTCGGCAATATCGTCCGCCTCCTTGCGCTTAAGGATACACCGAATCTTAAGAGGATAACCGTACGTCAGGCGAAGTTCTCTGCACTGCTGCACCATGTACCGCGGCTTCTCAAGCTCATAGCCCATATATTCCAATTGCATCGTCTTGTCGTAACTTGCAATCGGAAATATCTCACGAAACAGTGCCTCAAGGCCGATATTCTTGCGATTCTTGGGCGGTTCGTTTGCCTGCAGGAACCGACTGTAGCTTTTCAACTGGATCTCAATAAGATCCGGCACATCAACAGCATCACCTATCCTGCCAAAATTGCGAACGGTTCGTGACTTCATCAAATCACTCTCCCTTTTGCTTATCTACATCAACTCATCAACGCCCAATCGCTGAAGATACTACGATATCTCCACAACCGCACCAGCCGCTTCAAGCTGAGCCTTCGCTTCCTCGGCCTCTTCATTGCTCACGCCTTCCTTCACCGCCTTGGGCACAGCATCCACCACCGCCTTAGCTTCTTTCAGACCCAATCCCGTCAACGCGCGAACTTCCTTGATAACATGGATCTTCTTGTCTCCGATTTCCTTCAAAACCACGTCAAAGCTGGTCTTTTCCTCTTGGGCAGCCGCCGCCTCGCCACCAACCGCACCGGCTCCGGCAACCATTACAGCACCTGCGCTTGCAGGCTCAATACCATATTCGGCCTTCAAATAATCAACAAGCTCCTTCGCCTGCATCAGCGTCAGTTTCACAATCTTGTCGCCGAGCGTCTTAATCTCTTTACCCCATTTCTTCGGCTCACCCTTTGCCTCATCCTTCGTCTCACTCTTCGCCTCATCCTTTGTCTCAACTGCTTCTTCCGCCATTTCAAAACTCCTTGTATAGCTTATTGGGACCTGTGGTAGCTGAAACTACGCCGTCTCATTTAACCCATTCAAGGGGCAACCACAAGACAACCAAAAAAACCCAAAACTACGAACTACAAACCACGAACTACGAACTAATTTATGCCGCCTCTTTCTCAAGCTTTTCCACAAGACTGTTAACACAGCTTGCAATAATACTGCCACCGGCGGCAATTGCACCGGCTACATTTGCGCCACAAGACCCGGCTAACATAACAACCATGCCCTGAAGCTCCGTTCTGTTGGGCATCTTCGCCAAAGCTTTTGCACGGTCGGCATCCATCACCTCCCCGTCAACAAACGCACCTTTCAGCTTAATCACGTTAATCTTCTTGCCCCAGTTTGTAATCTCTTTGGCCGCATCGACGATACTGTCACTGCCGTACGCCACTGTGCAGGGCCCGCCCGAAAACAGACTGACCGCACCCGACATGCCCAGACTTTTCAAAGCCCTGCGCATTAACGCGTTCTTGACCACCGTCAGCTTGATACCCTTGGCTTTCAGTGCACCTCGCATCTCGTTATTTTCATTGCCGTTGACGCCCTTGGTTTCTATAATAAGAAAATGCCTGGCGCCGGCAAACTTACATTCCAGCTCCTTTTGAAGTAATTCTTTTACGTACTTGCTCATAATTATGTTACGTCCACCATAACAGCAGGGCTCATCGTCGCGCTGATACAAACCTTCTTGACATACGTACCTTTTGCCGTGCCGGGCTTCATCTTCTTGATATGCGATATAAACGTCTCGATATTCTCAGCAAGCTTACTTTCATCAAAGCTCACCTTGCCGATGACCGCATGAACGTTGCCGCCGGAGTCATTCCTGAACTCAACCTTGCCGGCAGCGAAGTCCTTCACCGCTTGAGCAACCTGGGCAGTTACCGTCCCGTTCTTGGGAGATGGCATCTTGCCCTGTGGGCCGAGCAACCTGCCAAGCTTGCCTACCTTGCCCATCACCTTCGGTGATGCTATCGCAACGTCAAAATCCATCCAGCCGCCCTGTATCTTCTCAACCAGCTCTTCACAACCAGCCTCAATAGCGCCCGCTTCCCTGGCCCCGGCAACATCCGAATCCTCACAAAACGCAATCACCTTCCGACTCTTGCCGATTCCGTGCGGAAGACTCAGCGCACCGCGAATTATCTGGTCCGCTTGCTTCGGGTCAATGCCAAGATGCATAACACACTCTACGCTCTGGTCAAACTTGGTCGAGCCAAACGTCTTGACCTTCTTCACCGCATCGACAAGACTCAGTTCCTCTTGACTTGCCTTTTCAAACTCGCCCTTATATCGCTTACTTCTGAATCTCATAAACCTGCCCGCGAATAAAACCTTCCTTCGCTGCCACTACATGCCGCGGTCAGCAAATCACCACTACGAACTACGAACTACGAACTATGAACTATGAACTATTATACCACCTCAATGCCCATGCTCCGGGCCGTACCTTCTATAATCTTATCGGCCTGCTCCAGACTGTATGCGTTCAAATCCTTGAATTTCGTCTCAGATATCTTGCGAATCTGCGCCTTTGTAACCTTGCCAACCTTCTCCTTGTTGGGAACACCGCTTCCCTTCGCAATCTGGGCTTCCTGTTTCAGCAATACCGCCGCAGGAGGGCTCTTAACTATAAAATCAAAACTCTTGTTGGCATAAACCGATATTTCAACCGGAACCGTCACACCGTTCATATCCTTTGTCCGCTCGTTGAACTGCGAAACAAACTGGCCGATGTTGACCCCGTGTTGACCCAATGCAGGCCCAATAGGAGGAGCCGGCGTTGCCTGACCGCCGGACGCCTGCAACTTTATCTTCGTTACAACTTCTTTCGCCATCTCCTGCCGCCCATCCTCAAGCTAAATAACATTTACTAACGACTATTCACACTTTCTCTATCTGCCAGTATTCTATATCCAAAGGCGTACTCCGCCCGAATATCGTCACTATCACCCGAACCACTCCTCGCTCGCTGTCAATTGAATCAACCGTACCTTCGAAGTTCTCAAACGCACCGTTGCGAATCTTAATCATATCGCCCTTCTCGAATTCAACCTTAATGCTCGGCGTATCCTCCGGCTTTTCCGCTTCCTTCAGCATCTTTGCCACGTCCGTATCACGCATCGCTGTCGGAACGCCGTCCGTCCCGATAAAGTCACCCGCGCCCAACGTCTCCTTAATTACAAACCATGCATCATCCTGTATCCGACCATTCTCCCGCGGCTCCATCTCCATGAAAACGTAGCCGGGATACAGCTTACGCCTGTGCACCCGCTGTTTGCCGCCGCGAATACGCTTAATCTGCTCAACCGGCACCACTATCCTGCCCACACTTTCTATGCCATCCACTTCCATCTTGCGGCTCAGAGCCTCCCGAACCTGTTCTTCTTTATTCGAGGCAACTCGTAATACGTACCATTGCATCGCCAATTTGCTACCTCCCTCGGCTGCCATCGGTCAAATCCCGATCACATACATAAACAGAGACTTGAATGTCATGTCAGCCGCGAAGAGCATAATCGCCATAATCACAACAACGCAAATGACTATCAGAGTCGATACGGCAATCTCCCGCCTGCTCGACCAGCTCACCTTCTTAATCTCACCCTCTGCCGATATCATGAAGTCAGCCGCACCGGGTTTGTTCATCAGCCAGAATATCAGCAAGCCGGCACCAATACACAACCCCACCGGGACAAGCGTCTTTACCCACAGATTAGTAATGACCGCCAGCTTAAGCCAGAGCACGTAACATCCGCCCGCCGCAATGCCAAACGCAACCAACCCGCTCCAGAGCCGCGTGTAGTACCCCTGCCCCCGTTTGTAAATCTTAAGCAAAGCCATACAGCCGACTACCCCTGAACGAATTTCGTATCTGCAACCACCTTCTGAAAAAAAACAACCGCTTACAGGCCAGGAGGGAATCGAACCCCCAACCTACGGTTTTGGAGACCGTCGCTCTGCCAATTGAGCTACTGGCCTAAACTCATTACTTTCGTCTTATCTTGTGCACCGTTCGCTTGCGCTGCCTCTTGCAAAACTTCTTCAATTCCAGCTTCGGCGTCCCTCCCTGAACATTTACTTCCGTTCGGTAATTGCGATCACCGCACTCCTTGCATTCAAACCACACGTGTTCTCGCTTCTTGGACCTGGCCATGACTAACTCTCACAAAACGTCCAACGCACCGCAACTTCCCCAAAAAACCACACAAAGGGCATAAAGACGCCCCAACAGCCAAAAAACGCCTCTCACAGACAAAACGCTACTTACTCAAGAATCTTTGTTACAACACCGGCACCGACCGTCCGGCCGCCTTCACGAATCGCAAAACGCAGACCTTCCTCCATCGCTATCTTCGATATGATCTCAACGACCATTCCAATGTTGTCACCGGGCATGCACATCTCTACGGACTTACCTTCACGGCTCTTAATGTCAGTAACCGCGCCCGTAACATCCGTTGTCCGGAAGAAAAACTGGGGCCTGTAACCGGCAAAGAACGGTGTGTGACGGCCACCTTCCTCCTTTGTCAACACGTAAACCTCCGCGTCAAACTTCGTATGAGGCGTAATCGAACCCGGCTTAGCAACAACCTGCCCACGCTCGAGGTCCTTCTTCTCCACGCCTCGAAGCAGAATACCGACGTTATCGCCCGCTTGACCTTCGTTCAGCGTCTTGTTAAACATCTCAACCCCGGTGACGGTCGTTTTGCGAACCTCGTCACTTAGGCCCACTACCTCTACCGCATCGCCAACCACTACCTTGCCCCGCTCAATACGACCCGTTCCGACAGTGCCGCGTCCCTTAATGCTGAAAACATCTTCCACCGGTATAAGGAAAGGCTTGTCAACATCACGCTCCGGCACCGGAATGTAACTATCCACTGCCTCCATCAGCTCATCGACACACTTGCAGGCCTCGTCGTCCTTGCCTTCGGAGTTCATCGCCGCAAGAGCAGACCCCTGGATAATCGGAATCTCATCCCCCGGAAACTCGTACTTATCCAGAAGCTCCCGCAGTTCCATCTCAACCAGCTCTACCAATTCCGGGTCGTCAACCTGGTCAATCTTGTTAAGGAAAACGATGATCTTCGGAACGTTCACCTGACGAGCTAACAGAATATGCTCGCGCGTCTGCGGCATCGGACCGTCACTTGCCGCCACCACCAATACGGCTCCGTCCATCTGTGCCGCCCCCGTAATCATGTTTTTGACGTAGTCGGCGTGACCCGGGCAGTCAACGTGGGCATAGTGACGGTTCGTCGTCTCGTACTCTACATGCGCCGTGTTAATGGTGATTCCACGCTCTTTTTCTTCCGGCGCGTTGTCTATGTCGTCAAACCGCTTGATATTGCCGCCGCCCGCCTTAAACGCCAGACGCATAGTTATCGCCGCCGTCAACGTCGTCTTGCCGTGGTCGATGTGACCGATTGTCCCAATGTTTACATGTGGTTTTGTACGCTCAAATACCGCCTTAGCCATTTGTCAATAACCTCCCTTAGCATTATTGCTATTACTTTTCTGTCGCTTTAACCGCCAATTTCTCGAATTCACCAACATTCTGCCTGTCATTCCCGCGAAGCTTGTCCCCGCGAAAGCGGGAATCCATCTTCGTTTTACTCTGTACCTATCACTTAAGATTCAGCCAACCGGACTAAACAACCGTCAGCCAACTTATACCGTCATTTAGCTGCTGATGGGACTCGGACCCATGACCTCGTCCTTACCAAGGACGCGCTCTACCAACTGAGCTACAGCAGCAGTTGCCAACAAAAACACTCCACCCTCTCACCCGAGGACAGTCAAAAACGACTCCCCGGACGACAACAAAAGCCGAATCCACCAAGAAATTATAGGGATTCCCCATCTTTACTGTCTTTACCAAATCGCAAGTATACACACCATGACCCGGTAGTGTAAACATAAAAAAATGAAAAAAATAAAAATTTTTCAAAAATTCTCCCAAAAATGCCTAATTCAGGACTTTTGCAGTCCAAAACCACCCCAAATTGCACGATTAGCGCACTTCCCACCATGTCATTTAATAACGTCTCAGTTCAATCAATACGCATCATGAAACTCACTTTGCCCTCAGTTGTACGGTCGATTATACAGATTCCAACATAGACCAAATCAACACAGACTTTTACGCTCTCGTGTGCCTTTATGGTGCTCCACGCTCTTTTCATCCCTTCGGACCAGGAAATATCATCAAAGATAACCACAGACCTCTCGGAAAGAAACGGAAGAATTTCTCTGAAGTAAGTCAGAGTCGGCTCTTCCTGGTGATGCCCATCCACAAAAGCATAGTTTATGGGTCCGCGTTCCTTCAACACACTCTTTAAGTTATCTTGGAATAGCCCAACAACCACATCAACATTGTCAAGGCCTAATCTTTGAAAATGCTCTTCCGCTAACCCCGCCAATGATTCCGCCCCTTCCAGGGTGATAATCTTGCCCTTCTGATTCAGCTCCAACGCCGCCGCCTGGTAACTGCACGAGATACCCAAACAAGTCCCCAGTTCCAAACATACAAGAGGCCTAAACTCCCTAATAAGTTTTAGCAGAAGAAATGACCACATGTATGGCTTGCTGGCGGTACGACACACATCACCGATCGTTTTGACTATTACTTTCCCTTCGTGCGGCTTGTGATCACCGAGACTCGTCTCAGGCAACCCTGCGCCGTAATCCATTAACGTTACCTGGTCCGTAGACGAATTCAATTCATTCCTGAGTGACTCTATTCTTTCAATCCACGCCTTTTCCTCCGGCGCAGGTCGGTTCTGCAGGGTTTCTCTAAGCACCTTTGCAAGTGATTTTGAAGCTGTATTGTTCTGCCGGGATAATCGGGATATTTCTCTTAACGCGCCAAGCCTGCGCAGAATCTTACAGAGTTTCCCTGCGGATTTCCTTATCAATCCCACTGCTCAAGAACCCTTTCATCGTTCAGAACATGTCCAGAAGTAACTCGGAAAATCAATGTAAAGGATAAGCCCCCTTGGTTTGTTGTCAAGCATTTCCGAGAAAAACAGCCCTAACAAAAGTTAAACAGATGTTTCGCTCGCTTCATATAGTCGGCGACACCCCATAAAATGACCCAGTAAGTAAAGGCGCGGTCTCACGCTCATTGCGAAACCGCGCCAGTTAAATCCATCTCCTAAGACCTTTTAATTTCACCGTCCGCGTATTAACCTTATAGGCCCCGGCCCTGGTGATTCGACCTGCGCTTCGCCTTCCACAGTAGGCTCTAATTTAAGCAACTCCAAGGCCCTTTCCAACTCGCGGATACCTCTGCGCAATTCGGCTCTGGCCCGTCTTTGCCGCAGCATAGATAACATAATCCTTATCCTGGCCCTGAATATATCAATCCGTCGCAAGCCTAACTCCTCGTACTCACCGCTGGCCGTTAGCTCTTCCAGTGCTTCAAGAGCGGTCATCTCCTTGTCTATCGCAATATTTACGACTTCGATCGCCTCGGTCTTATCCGCCATTGCCTCTTCAATATTTCCCACGGCCACATCATAAGGACCAATCCAATACCTGACATAAATGCCCCACAGCCCCGTGGTCTTGCCGCGGTAATAAACCACATTTTCATCCGGTGTCACATAGGGCGAAGACTCCCTTTTATTAGGGTCGCAAAACTCCAATAACTGGATATCGCCAAATGGCTCACAGACCGAAGACCGTGTCGCCTTATAGATGCATGCGCTGGGATACTCATGGTTGGAACTAAAATATATAGTCAGCACATCGGGTAAAATTGAAGGTTCACTAACCATGCCGTCAGTAGCATCATACAGTTCAGTCAATTCTGTCATATTTGTAAATGGCTCGTCAATCGTTGACCTTGTAGCCACCCAGACGTGCTTGTTGCCGGCACCCCCACTCCTACTCCAAAACATCATTAGTTCATCAGGGGTAAGCGTTGGATCCGTATCCCAAAAATCCTCTACAAGGATTTCATCAAAAGTCCTTACATACGTCCACGGGTCATTCGTGCTCGAGCGCTCCGCCATCATTATGAAACATTCGCTGCCAACCCACTCACTATAGTAAAGCCGCAACTGGTCGTTCGATACCCAGGGACAGTATTGTGCCCCTCCCCTGTAAAGTTCCGTCAGGATTCTTTTCGACGTAAAGGGCCCTTCAGGCGTATCGCGGTAAGCTTCTGCAAGGTCATACGTGTCTTCAAGCCAACGATGTCGTGAATAATATATAGTAAGACCATCGTCAGACAAAAATGGATCAGTTGCCGAAATCGTGTCATCCCCATCATTCAACTCGTGATGGTAGAACGGCTCTGACCACTCCGCGAATACCACACCGCTACCAGCCAATACCACTATTGCCAACAACAATAATAACATGTTTTTTTTCGTACTCATTTTGTTCTTATCTCCTTTCTAAACTGTGCTGACTCGAAAATAAAAAACCAATCAAATACCAGATACTTCGTACATGCAAACCATCCGTATATATTCAGGGTGTTGTTTTGCGCAGGCTTTCCCTCATCCGATTGTGCTTTCACCTCTTGCTCCTCACAGAAAGAAAACCTACAACTTAATATAGTATAAACCTCCTCTGCCAACAAATCAAGAAATAAAAAATATTTTTCCCAATTTCATCCGCCTGCTATTAGGTATGTATATCCTAAGCGGTGCCGACAACCCTGCGCCGTAATCCATTAACGTTACCTGGTCCGTGGACGAATTTAATTCATTCCTGAGTGACTCTATTCTTTCAATCCACGCCTTTTCCTCCGGCGCAGGTCGGTTCTGCAGGGTTTCTCTAAGCACCTTTGCAAGTGATTTTGAAGCTGTATTGTTCTGCCGGGATAATCGGGATATTTCTCTAAGCGCGACAACTCTGCGAGGAACCTTACATACTTTCCTTATCAGTTTCAATGACCGAGAACCCTTTCAGCATTCGGAATACATCAGCAGTTACCTGGGCAAACAACCTCCAACCTCAAAACTTACCTTGTGTGTAACATAAATGCCCCATCCGGTGAGATTGCCTCGGTAGTACACCGTTTCTTCGTCTGGCGTTACATATGGCGATGATTCTCTCTTGTCCGGTTCACAAAATTCCAATAACTCGATATCACCGAACGGCTCCCCTATTGAAGACCTCGTAGCCTTATAGATACTCTGCTCGGGATCATCACTTTGGGAGTTGAAGTAGATGGTCAACCCATCAGGTAAAATCGAAGGGTGGTCCACCGTATTACAGGGGTCGTTTAATTCGCTAACTTCAGCTATTTCCGAAAACGGCTCTTCAATGCTCGGTCTCGTGGCTTTCCATATATACTTTCCACCGTCGATCTTTCTCACATAAAACATCATCAGCCCATCAGCCGTCAAAGTCGGCTGCGAATCGGAAATACCATTCTCGTGAATTTCATCAAACGCCCTTATGTAGGACCATGTGTCTTCGGTGCTCGAGCGCTCAGCCATCTTTATGTAACATTCAACACCGACCCACTCACAGTAATAAAGACGCAATTGGTCGCTGGAAACCCATGGACACATTTGTGCATTTCCCCAAAGAATTTATCGCTTCTTTCGCCGCTGCCACCGGCCATCTGACAGCCGTAATTTTCGAGGTTTTTAGTGTACCGCCCAACCAGCCAAAAGTCAACGATTCCCCTCCTTTGATTTGCCCAAAAAAGACCTCTGCCATCTCGCTCTCCGTAGGGTATGCTGTGCATACCATTTCCCTATTTAGCCCTGGCCGCGACAGCGGCATTTCGAACCTTCCTAACCTCGCCACCCTTACCGTCTTTTGACGGATTTTGTTATTCTCCTCACAACTCTGTCAAGGTCCTTTTCTATTGTATGCTCGTTTATTCCGAACGGAGTAAGATTGAGCTTCTGCCGGCCTTGCCGAAAGAGTGGCCGTCAGGTGTGATTGAAAGGGTGCTTTGTCGCGGGCAGATTGAGATCAAGAGGTTAAAATGGGATGACAGGCCCTTCGATTTCACTCAGGGCAGGCAAGTGGAACTTAGCTTTGTATCGCAGATACCGCAGAATGTGACGATTAAGATTCCGCGAGGCTTTAAGGAAGTAAAGATCACAAAAGGCGATGCCGACATCGTAGAAAACCGTGACAAGCAAGGCGAATGTGTTGTGGCGGTTGTGCCTGGAGAGGTTGCCGAGATTCATTTTGTACGATGATGTCTCGGCTGCGATTGGGTTGATATGGAGTCCACATCAGTTGAGGCCTACGGCGACGACGTGGGCGGCGAAGGAGTTCGGGATAGAAATTGCCAAGGCGGCGACCGGCCATGCCCATATCAGTACGACGCAGATATATGCGGAAAGAGACTTGGATGCGGCTAAGAAAGTTGCTCTTAAGTTCGGGTAATTTACAATCTGACTATGGCGGCAAGATTTGTAAAAAGAGGGTTCAATTGGTTGCAATTCGAGAAAGATTTTGTATTATACTGAAATTGAAAGCCTCGATTGCATAGCCAAGTGTTTAATATGGGAAATCTCAGTCTAAAGGCGCTTGCCGTGAAATGCTGGATGAAATAACAAGAGAGGACATCATCATGAAGATTGGTTACATTGGTATCGGCATCATGGGCTTGCCCATGGCCCGTAACTTGCTTGAAGCAGGCCATTCGCTTTACATACATAATCGTACTGGGAGCAAGTGTGACACCCTGGCCGTCCAGGGAGCAATTGTCTGCCGGTCGCCCGCCCAAGTAGTTGAAAATACTGATGTGATATTTATAAATGTCCCGGATACTGGCGACGTGGAGAAAGTTATATTCGGTTCAAATGGGATATACGAGGCAGCGCACGCCGGCCTGATTATCATTGACAATAGCACTATATCACCGCGTGCTACTCGCAAGTTTGCCAAACGTCTTGAAGAAAAACAGGTTCAATATTTAGACGCACCCGTTTCCGGAGGCGATGTGGGAGCTAAAAACGGAACGCTGGCAATCATGGTAGGTGGCCCCGAGGACGTTTTCCGAAAATGCTTTCCCTTGCTCGAAATCCTTGGTTCTAATGTGGTTCGGGTCGGGCCGGTCGGCATGGGACAGACCACCAAAGCATGCAACCAGCTTTTTTGTGCTCTGCACATGTTAGCCTGTTGCGAAGGTATCGCTCTTGCAAAAAAAGTCGGCCTTGATCCTGGCACCATGGTGAATGTCGTTTCCTCCGGTGCCGGCGATTCATGGGCTTTAAGCAATCTCGCCCCAAAGATAGTATCCGAAGATATGGATCCCGGCTTTATGATAGATTTGCTCTGCAAAGACCTTCGCCTGGTAACAGAACTTGCTCAAGAGGCTAAATTGTCATTGCCCGGAATCACCCTTGCGCAGCAACTCTTTAACCAGGCCCAAGCAGAGGGACTTAGCCGCCTGGGGACTCAGGCACTGTGGCGCGTCATAGAGAAAACAAGCAACCTCAATGTGTAGGTCTTCGCAGGACCGAACTTATAGAAACTTTGCTTCTTTTAGCATGTCGTCTTGCCTGAAACAATGCTGTTAAGGCCGGATCGGCTATTCTACGAGCGTAATACACCTCTGAGAGCTGTCCTGTGAGATTATGTGGGATGGCTTATCGTCTGGAGCTTTTGTCCCAGACAATCCCTTGCCATCTTTTGTCTGGAATTGAATTGAAAAATCAACATTTTTTGAGACTGTAGCAAGATTACAGAGTATCCTGCTTTGTGGGCATGTGTTGCTTGCAGCCGAATCGTGGCAAAAACCAAATTTATGTTTGGATCCGCTGGAACAGGAACCCGGAATGTGCTATTGGTTAAGTTAGATTTTCTATAAGTCATTGTATTCAAGGAGCTTACATATTATTTGCTCTGTAAAGCTACTACAGTCTCCCTCTTTCTTTGAAATATGATGGCACGCTTCGCTTGGTGAGCGTGCCATCCGGTTAATTTGATTGATTTGAATTAAAAACTTTTGTTGATGAACTTCTATCTGAAACTAAGTGACAGCAGAACTCCGGTGACCAAATTCGTACACCTTTTCGGTTCCATCCTTGTACAGGATCGTAAGGGTTTCATCTTCTTCGAAGATTATTTTCTTCCAATCCTTAACGACACCGTAAAGACAGTTCCGTATCTTTGACCGCAGATATTCTGCAGGTCCGATGAGAGTTGCCCAGAACTGATCCAGGGCCTGCTCGAAATAATACAACTGTGTATCCCAGGTGTCTCCTTCATCATTCCAGCCGCCAAGGTGAAACCATATGTCGGTTGAACTTAGCTGGTTTCTGGCCTCAAGCGTGACATAGACATTCATGCAGCACCAGCTTCTTTTCTCTCTCGGCTCCTCAAGCGCTGCCATATGTACATCTGATTTGAAAACCTTCTCATCGCTGGTATGTACTTGTATTTGCAGCGAATCTACAGCAACAAGCGTTTCATTCCAGATGCCTTCACTGCCGAGTTCTTTGCCAACAGTTACTTCAACCTTGCCTATCGTAGGTAGGTCTGCCCAACTGTATCCATCATAGGAATGTGAAATAGTTACCGGTACAAAAGGCCCTTTGAATTTGCCCATTGCAGATAACAGGTGCGCGTTTGCTTCATCGGTTTCACAGCCGCCCTGATGATTCTCATCAAATCGATAACACTTCTCCAATGGAAAATCCTTGGGCATCTGGTGGAAGGCTTTGATCTCAGTAGCATATGGATGTGGTCTCAGGCGCGGTGAAATATTGAACTTAACCTGGGCAGATGTCGACTTTGAAAGGCACCAAGTCCGTATCACTCCCAAGAGTGAGAGCATAGGCATCCTTGGGTGGGAGCCCAAGGATCACGAGGCAAGAGTATTGCCGGCACCTTCACAAACAATGCAATTCCTCGTTGATTTACAGGTTGCTTCTGCTGTGAAATGCCCTTATGTATTCATCCGTGCAAAGCGGTGGCAATACATTCAGCAGGTTCGGTCCACTGGGAAATGGACTGAAGATTTGAGCTTGGTAAATAACCTTAGCCGTGGCTTTCACAAATTGCGGAGAAAAGCACACGTAAGCACGTGCATGTTACACGACCTGCGACGCTCCTGCATTACGAACTGGGCTGGCATCCTTCCGATGCACGTGGTCCAAAAGCTTGCAGGCCACAGCGACATCAAGACCACCCAAAAGTTCTACCCAGCCGTTCGTCAGGAGGACATGGAGAGAGCACAACTCCTCCAGTCAAAGATCCTGGCAAATGACCTGACTGACCCACTTTTGACCCACTTTCGCCAAAAAAGGGCCTAAAACAGTGGGCAGGGGCGGAATTGAACCGCCGACACACGGATTTTCAGTCCGTTGCTCTACCAACTGAGCTACCTGCCCCTGAGGCATCCCCTCTTAGAACTTAGCAGAGAAAGAACTGTATGGCAAGAAAATTAGGGGAAAGGTTTACTATTTTGGCAAGGACAAGCATAAATTCGGAACGGTAAAAAACAATTGACGTTGACCAGTTACTTGTTTACGACTAAAGAAAACTTCAGCTTAGGTAAAGAATAAGACCTTCCCGACTCTATTGTCGGGAAGGTCTTAAAGTACATAAAGTACGTACTGTAGTTAACTAACTAACTTACCTTTTGCGACGAATCATCAGCAAGCTGCCTAAGCCTAACAGTACCATCGTGGCAGGCTCGGGAACGTAGCAGAACGTCTCGATGACAACCTGGTCAATCAGGACGGCATTGGCGGGATCTTCTCCCATCCAACCTTCAATAAATTCCCAAGCAGGATTGACAGGGAGCGTAATCGCCCACACATCGTGGCGCCAATCGTCGGGGAGGATCTGCTCGCTCACCCTTTCACCCCATACCTCGACCCGCTGTTCTTCTTCACGGTCTTGGGAATCGTCCCAGGTTTCCATCGGGTCGCCCCATGTTTCGGAGTCCCATTCACTAAGGGGTTCGGTTACGTAGGAGAAGCCATACTCTAAGCCATCATATTCGTTTACCCAAGTATACATCGGCTCGCCCCAGGTTTCATTGTCCCATTCCGTAAGGAGTGTGTCTCCTGAGTTGGTGCTGGCCATCGGTACTGCACAAGGATCACCCGGTATAAAAACTATTTGATAGACGTCACATCCACTCATAAACCCGAACTCGGCTGGAGCTTCAGCCCCATCATCCCAGTAGGTGACCTGGAGCCATATATCCTTGTTGTGAGTAAGCTCTTCTCCGAAGTTGTTCAGCTCCCAGGAGCCCATTAGAAACTCGATACCGCCCTGGCGACCACCAGGCAAATTATTAGCCCAATCTGGTGTACAGGGATCACCATCGTTGCCCCAGTTCTGACCACTGAAATGCGGCCCATCTAGATATGGCCCCGGGTCGGTATAACCTTCACCTGATACAAACGAGGAACTCTCCGGCCAATCGGGTATATAGTCAGGCGAGCCTGAATTATACACGTTGCACGGGTCGTCGTACGTCCACTCCGAGTAGGTCGTACCGGGTTCACCACGGAACGGGGCGGGGACACGGTCATCGGCCAGTGCCGGTGCCGCAATGGCAAGCGCTAACACTAAAACAATTAATTTATTCATCATCATTTCCTCCAACATAAAATTCTTAACAGCCTGTTAAAAAATTCACTTCTTGCCGCGACAGCGTCTCTCCACAGGCGTACGCAAGAGGCGCCCTCTCGCAGCTTGCGCCCGCAACAAGCAGGCACATCACACACACACTCTCTTTTAACACACGTTCTAACAGGAGCTAAAAAGGAAAAAGGCAGGTAGCTTGAACTGCTGACAGGTGCAGTACCTCCTCCAACTCTTACTCAACTCGAAAACACATTGTCCATATATTTTCATCACTGCCTCCTCCAGACTCCTCACACGCCTTAGGCACATACGACTTTTGCCTCTGCCGAAGTCTCCAATCTGTTCGACAAAGGCCTCATTTGCCCTAAAGGCACTGTTACACAAAGTAAATACGTCTCAGAACCACTTATATTCTATCACAAAAACTTCAGCAGAAGTCTCGATTTTGCGTTTTTTTTTCTCGATTTTGCGGCACATTAAAACCACTTCCTAACCCGAATATTTCACCGCAGA
>CAZLWL010000001.1:74852-78761 GCA_964563335.1 uncultured Pirellulales bacterium | reverse complement strand
AAGTCTTGCAGACTTCTAACCGGGCGGGGATTTCTAACGGGCTGGAGAGAATCCGTAGCGAAAACACAACAACTTGAAATGTTGCAAATAAATTATTCTGCTATAACTATTGTATTTATCGTGAGTTATGATGAATATAAGTTTTTATTCTTGACTCCTTCTTGACTCCTGTGAGAATATGTCGATAATTATATATCCTTTGACAAAATTGTTTTTTATGAAAGGATTATTTATGGACGCCGATGTTAACGCTATTTTGGCAGCAATAGACGCTGTCAGTAATAAAGTTGATAATAAGTTTGACGGCCTCAATAAAAAAGTTGACGGCCTCAATAAAAAAGTTGATGACTTCAGAGCTGAGCTTAAAGAAGATATCCAAAATGTGCAGAAAACTGTTGATAAGCATACTTCTTCGCTCCAGCACATTGTTCGTGTTGTTGCCGGGCCAATGCCTGTCGCTATTAACAATATCGAGGAAAAACTCGGAATAGCAAAGACGGACTTTCCCTTAAGGTCGGTACCGGCTGAAATTTCCGGTTAATATGGCTGATTCAAAAAACAAGGCGCAAGTCAATCGTCCTTGCACCTTATTTTTTTGCTTGTCCATCATTCATTTGCACTCAGGATAAAGTTCTGGAGAGAATCCGAGCCTACTCCGCCGTAGCGGCTACGAAGGCCGGAAATACGAGCCGATTCAACGGGGAAAGAACGAGTAAAAAGTGAATATTTCATTATTGTGCCAAAACTCAATTTATTGAGTTCATAAAGATGTTTTGAAAAGAATACTAAACAATTTTTCGACCGTTGTTAACTTTGGTATTCCAACTAAACTTTTACCGCTACTTATCTTATAATCTCCCTGTGCATAAGGCCATAGCTTAGATTGTGTTCTCTCATCATAGTCCTTGGGCGAAATCACATATCCTTTATTCGGAGATTCATAAAGAAGTATCACACACCAGGGTTTCCCTTTAGTTTTGATGTTGTCCACTGTAGTCTTTGTTATGCCCCAACGATAAGGATACTGAGTTCTCGTTTTCACATAAATGAAACCGTTAAGTTTTCCTTTAAGCTGAAAAACCCTTTTATTTTTTGAAATGTTGGAGTATTCCACTTCTGTTGCTTGAAAGCCTGAGAGAGATTCTTTTAGTCCTTCAACAAGTGAATCACCAATCATACCTTTATCTCTCCAAAACCATTAGCGTTTTTTTCTCAATATCACTGCACCGAGGCCGAGCAACAAAAGCGTTATTCCCAGCAGGCTTTTGGTGGCTCTAATCACACTCAGGCTTCGTACATACCAGCCAGTTCAAAGCAAACTCGGCAAAATCTTCAACGTTAATAATACAATCGTGGTTATAGTCACCGAAGTAATCGTCTGGATGACACTCGTCGCCACATTGCCTATCGTCTACAAAGACCGCAGTAATGGTTTCATTCGAGTCCATAAATATGGTTGTATTTGCAGAGTTAGCATCAGTAACATCGCCCTCCCAGTGGGCAAACTGGTATATGTCAGGACAGTCTATGAATTGCCCTGCACTTATTAAAACCATTTGATTTATATTATAGCCATGTTGCCCAATGCTCGGAGTGATTGTGTCGATACCCACGTCATTCGGCTCAACACATACGGTCAGGGTCTCCTGTTCGACTGGAACCTCGTGCAAGACGATATGATGCCAAGTCAAGTCAACAGGTTCGGCATTGTATAAATTTATCGTAAAAGGTGTGTCGTCCTGCCAAAATCCCGTTACTTGACCGTCGCCTTGCGTTCCTCCTGAAGTAGTTAGGTTAAGGTTGTATCCGTAGATATTAACATTGCCATCGTCATAAGCATATATAAAATCTTCCCAATCACCACCACTAATATTTACTGTGCCGCCTCCCCAACCATTCATCACTACGCCAGTCTCACCTCCGCTGATATTGATTGTTCCACCATAGCAACCAATCTCGCCAACCCCAGTATTCGTTCCGCCACTCATATTAAATGTGCTTCCACTCCAAACTCGAATCGAACTTCCATTTAGCGTACCTCCGTATACATTGACTGTTCCACCATCCATATCAAAACAGCCAACCTCACCACCTGTCATTTCTACTGTCCGTGTACTGGGAACTGAAACAGTTCCATATACGTCTCCGTCTTTAATGTAAAGAATATCAGCCAAAAGGTCTGTAGCCATACACGCAAACGTGATAATGACCATAAAAAGAATAACTTTTTTCTTCATTTTCTTTGCCCCTAAAAACCACCCTCTCAAAGACTTTCTTTTGCGTTGCACCAAAAAAGGCACCACTACATCGTGATTATCTTTTAATGTCCCATAATAACATACAAAGACCGTTAAAACAAGAAAAATCTGCCTGTTTCTTTATTTTTCCGGGTTTAGCTGAATATCCGCAAAGTAAACAATATTCACCACGAAGGGAATCAACTTACCACGAAGGACACGAAGGTCACGAAGTTAAAAAAGTTAAAAACAATTAGTCCAATACTTCTTCGTGTTCTTCGTGCACTTCGTGGTTAGTAACTCTCCGTTGTTATCATATAAAGCTCACCACGAAGGGAATCAACTTACCACGAAGGACACGAAGTTCAAAAAGCCATAATTGGTGCGATTCATCGGGCCCTACACTCTGCCAAATCCGGGGTAAAGATACTATCGCAAGAGCAATTGACAGCATTGTAAGTTGCATAATAAGTATAACTTTATTGGGCGGGCGGCATCTATTGCACTGGTTTCCTGCTGGCTGCGCAGAATTGACTCATCAGTTTCATTGCCTCGCCGGTCCGCTCGGCGGAGCCGTCCATATTTGCAAAAGCCGAGACAAGTTTATAAAGCTGCGGGTCGGGGGGCATCCGGCTGTAGTGGTGGGCCACGTTCACTATCCCGGCGTCGAGGCCGTATTCGATTGCCTTGGCGACGTATGCCCGGCAGATGCCGACCCTGTGGGCGGGCAGGTCGCGACAGCAGTTGCTGATACCTAACGAGCAGTGGGTGTTTTTCATTGCCGGGTCGTTCTTGATCCTTTTGATAGTTTCAAACGCTCTGTATGTATATCCAGGCACGCCGGGCTCCATCGGCATATCGATGGCCAAAGGAAAGACCGTGCTGTCGAAGAAAATCTGTTCGGCGCCAAAGCCGTACTCGTTCACGGCCTTATCGAAAAGCTCTTTGGCGAGGGCGAATAATTCATCCACGGAGTGCGAGCCGCCCGGGCCCGAGGGTTTATCTTCTGTTACGAGCAGGCCGACGAAGCAAAAGTCGTATTTCTTCTTCAGGGGCATCATCTTGTCAGCGGTGTAAACCTTAATCGAGTTTATCAGCGGCGGTCGTACGTCTTCGCTCGCGCTGGACCATTCTCTCAGGCCGGCAATGAGGACGTTATCATCACTGCTGTCAATGCACACCCCTGCTCCTTTAGACCACTGTCGCACAAGACGGACATATTCGACCATCAGATTGACGGCAATGGCCGGGTCATCTTCGCCGAAGGCATCCACGTTGACGGCGATATAGTCTGCACCTTCATCGGCCTGGCTTTCGACCAAGCCCTTGATATAGTCGAGTGGCTCGCTCGGCTGGGTGTAAGCGCCGCCACCAAGGGCGCAAAGTTGCTTCATCACCTTGCCGGTGCGCGGAATCGAGGCGTGAATCGACTCACCAATCGAAATAAGAACATTGTCCATCGGACGCTCCTTTTCAAATTCAGTTATATGCTGACACTATGAGCAATGCCCTATTTTAAGGGGGCGGCGACAATTTTCTACACAATACCGGAAACTTTTTTTAGCTGGTTTGGCTGACAGGACGCGGGAACCGGCCGGCTGGCGGTCTTTCACAACCCGTTTACGGGCGTTGTTCCAGCGAGACGAAGTGCCCAAAACGTCAGGGAAGGAGC
>CAZLWL010000001.1:0-74752 GCA_964563335.1 uncultured Pirellulales bacterium | reverse complement strand
CGTTTACGGGCGTTGTTCCAGCGAGACGAAGTGCCCAAAACGTCAGGGAAGGAGCCGGGTTGGGTGATGCCGCGGATAGCCGGCCAGATGTGGGGTGGCAGCCGCTGGGGCTACGTGCGGTAGATGGACGAGTGCCTGCGCCGGACGTGGACAACTTGTTGATAACCTTACACTTAGACCACTGCGTTCTTTCGGCCCGAGGTGGGTTATGTGCCGCCAGGCACGTCCGGCTTTGGGGGGATTATCCAGCCGTTGACGGTTTTTCAGAACGGTGTACAAGCTATTTAAGAGCATATACCTACAGAACCGGATGGCCAGACCGACGGCCTTGTGCCAGCCGCCCGGTCTGTTCGGTGGGCTTTTGAACGCCGTGAGGCTACTGGGAAAAGGCCGTGGCCGCTTCGTGGATAACTTGTAGAATAACCGGGTCAGGAGGTTAGTAGTGCAGGGGTTAATGACCAAATCTTGCCCAGTGATGCCCTGCCTTTATGCCTTGATGGACATGACCTTATCTTTGAGCTGTCGGCACATCGCTTCAGGATTGGGGGTATGGGCTACGGCGTAGGAGACTGCGACGTTTCTCGCCCCAGCTTCGAGCACCCGGTCAATGTTTTCGAGTGTTATGCCGCCGATTGCCAGATGTCCAATGCCGGTATCGCGTAGCAGTTGCGTCGCTTGTGTAACATATTCAAGCCCCGCCGGGGCAAGGTCAGGTTTTGTGCCGGTGGCAAACACCGGGCCAAGGCTTACGTAATCGGCCCTTTGAGCTACAGCGGCTTTGAGCTCGTCGATAGAGTGTGTGCTCAGGCCGAAAACCATCGGCGTAAGTTGCATTCTTCGCCCCCGGCCGAGTGGCAAATCGTCCTGGCCAAGATGCACTCCATCTGCGCCCGCGGCCGTGGCAATATCGACCCTGTCATTTATGATGCATATCACGCCTGCGTCTTTGCATACCTTAATGACTTGGCCGGCAAGTTCAAAGGTGCGTCTGTCGCTTATGCCTTTGGCCCGAAGCTGAATGCAGTCGGCGCCGCCTGCTGTGCAGGCTTTTGCCAAGTCAAGTATTGACGAATCACTGCTATCATCGGCGGCATTAAGAATCACGTAAAGCCTGACAGAGTCAAACTTTTCGGCGGCGCTGCTTTGAATGAGGGTGTCCTTTTCGAGGCTGTATGCATCAAAGCGCAGTTGCTCAAATACCTGTGCGACGGTTGGTTCGAGGGTTTGTGTTGTCTCGGCGAGGACTCGCAGTGCTTCAGTGAGGCGTTTGGCTGCTGCTGTGAAGCAATCCCGTAGATTCAGCCGGCTGAGCTGGCCCTCGACTGTCATTCCGCGGCCCACATCGGTGTGGACGTCTCGGCCGGCAATGAGCATGTTCGCATCGAGCCTTCCGACGGCATCGCAGATCTGGTGGCGGAGTTTTTTGGCCCTTGTGACCAGCTCGCTGGAATTCAGGGCGAACCTGCAATACTCCTCCATCAGCCGGGCTGCTTCGCGGGCCCGATTAAAATTGGCGTCGATTATCCTGAAAATTGCCCGTTCCATAATGGATTATTATAGAGCTTGCCATTGAGTTTGACAGAGAATTCCCGCAGGGTCGGGTATCTGCCGAGGCCGGGCTTTCGCTGCGCTCGATGTTAACCGCTAGAACTAATCTGGAGGCTCAGGTTTCGCAGCTTCTATGATTCTTACCCGGTCGCTGACGCTCCCGGCTCTGTTAACCCACGTAGGCAATTCGATTGGACTGATAATCGCCCACTTTAACATTCGGGGTGAGTTCTCGGTAGTTTGCCCGATAAGATATGTGAAAACAGGCAAGGATGAGAGTAGGGGGAAAATTTTTGCGAAAAAGCCGCCAAGATTGTCCATTTATACTAATCTCCCCAGCTTAACATTGCCGATACTGTTCTCATGGCCATAAGATTCACTAAATTAACGGAGAATGGAAACATGGAGACAGTGGCGGTTGAGCAGCGTAAGGAAGCCCGTTCGGAGTTGGCCTGGCCGGTAAGTGTGTGGGTGCCGGAGGCCAACAGATTCTTCAACGGCAGAAGCATAAATGTCAGCAAGGGTGGCGCGTTTCTCTCAATGCCAATGATAATACCTATCAGGCCCGGGCATGAGGTGGAGATTAACTTTCCGCGTACGACTACATTAGCGAAGGAGAAAGGCCAGTACGCACGGATAAAGTCTGGTAAGGTGCTGCGGGTTGAGCGTCAGAAGATGCTCAGAGGCGGGGGCATCGGGATGGCGGTGCAGTTTGCACAGTAGAGCCCTGTAAGAGCAAGCGGAAAAGATCCTACGCCCTTGTGGAGTGGGCTTATCACATATAGGCTGATAACCTTAAAAGGTTATCAGCCATTTTTTGGTGTGCCGAGCATGTTTGGCAACTTGGAGGTGAGGCTACGACTGAGTTCAGCCGAAGTCAAGTCCTCCACACAACCTGATGGAGGTGCAGTGTTAGCGAAGCGCAAGAGCGCTGCCGTGAGGCAACCCCCGCAGCAGCTAAAAGCTTCTTCAATCTCTGCTTCGCCATAATACTTTGCTCAACCTCCAGATGCCTATGTGAAAGAGGTACATTTTCAATCCTATTTTCAGTACCAACTTACATAACTACAGTTAACCGATTTACTGTTGTTCGGCAACTCAAATACAGCAATCGTAATGAAACCTCCATCGATATGGTTATTTTCCTGAATGGCATACCTGTTATATCTAATAAGTCAGTTTTGTCTTGACTAAAATTCAAATCATGGAGTATTTTTTGCACAGAAGTAATACCTGATGAAGAAGAAGAATTTGACGTCCTTGTTCTTAACTGCATTCAGGAACACCAGGAACATGGCAAGGAGCCCTTTGCAAGGAAGATGTACTACAAATTTTGATAATGCAGAATATAACTTCTCATTGTGAATAAGACTTCGCAAGTGAAATAACAATTGATACTTCAAATACATCGACTTCTGATTACTGTCCACAGACCCTCCCCCATGTGTAAACCCAGAGTAACCTTCTTCTATTCTTTGAACGTCATTTTTTTCCAACATGCCCTGTTGACATGCTGTATCAATGATTCTTGTTCTTGGATAATAGGTCAACCAGAAGGTCAATATGCGGTCGGCCTTAATTTGTTTATATAAAGCCAAGCCTTGTTCCAAGTCGCTTTCAGTCTCCGTCGGCGCCCCAAATATATTATCAACGGATATCTTTATTCCCATCTCCTTGATGGACGCAACGGCATCAATAATCTGCTGATTGCTGCCTTTTCGGTTGAATATTTCCGATCTTATCCTTTCTGAACCGGATTGTACGCCCATTGTAACGAGCCAGCAGTGACCTTGCTTCAGGAGATGCGCAATATCTCTATTGATCGTTAAGTGGTGCACGGAGCAAAAGAACGGCATATCAATAGCAGCGCTGTATTTTTCTATGAATTCTTCCAGCCACGATTTCGAAGAAGTAAAAACATCATCCCCAAAATTGATCAGCTTTGCTCTTGCGCGTTTCTTCACACCCTTGAGTTCTTCAATCACGTTGTCGGGAGAACGCCTTCTAATATGTTTTTTTTCGTTGTCGTACAGGCTATGATACATATTGTTGCTGCAATATGTGCAATTGTACGAACATCCACGAGAAGTCGTAATGAGATAATTGTCTTCCAGCAATGGGACTTTGTCATAAAAGATCGCCTTGTCAGGAAAAGGCAGCACGTTGAGGTCTGTAATATACGGTCTCGGACTGTTTATATGTGCACTGCCTTTATAATTGAAGCAGAGATTTGGAATGTTTACCAAACCTTCAGGCCCCTTATGAAGGTTTTCCATCAAATCCAGCAGAGCGTATTCACCTTCGCCGACTATTGCATAGTCAATAAAGCCATTCTGCAGTACTCGTTGCGGCACAGCCGTTGTATGAACACCGCCAAACACTATCGGAACATCGGAGTGTTCTTTGATGCCTCGGGCGATCCTCAGACACCAGCGATAATTTCCCGTATAGGCTGAGAAACCGATGAGGTCCGGCTTCATATCTACGGCTTTTTTGACAATAGTCTTGTCCACACTGAAAATACTTGCCAAAAACCGGTTATTGAACAGAATGTCACCTGAAAAAGCTGCCGGATCAAACAACAGTTCTACTTGATGTCTTTTTGACTGCAGAAAACTTGACATGTATTCAATTCCAAGGTTTTCTGCACCACCATAGATAAAGAGTACTCTCATCGCAGATGCCCATTGATAAGGCCTAGTGAAATATCAGGAGTTTACCATTTTCCGCCCATTTCACTTCATTCGCTTATATCTCACTGTCCCATAATTCCAACTTCTGTGTTAGCAAGAATATAGTACCAACTTACATAACTATAGGCTTTGAAGCGCAAGACGTAAAGCGAAAGGTGGGAGCATAGAATATTTCAGCCACCTTTTTTTGCGACTGAGACCTCTTTCGGCAGCCTTGATATGGCAAAACCATGCTTGTATAGGGGCTGCGTTGCTGATATAATGAACTGTCATACTACAAAACTATCGAGTATAAGGACTATAGGAAAAAGCCCAAAGTGTCAAATTCGCGCGAGAAGACATCAAGAGGAGATAATCAGAAATTTAGCGGTGCATACTCTTATGTGCAGACGAAGGACCATGATATGAAGCTGAGTAAGATGCGATGGGTGGACCACTGGGTTGGCATGCCTGCGTGCTTTACGCTGGGAATATTTGCCACGCTTGGGCGAAAAGTTTTAGGCCGGCGCAAGCGGGCAATTACAGGGCAGCGCCCTTTGGCGGTTTTCAAGTTCTTCGGGTTAGGCAGTATAATGGAGGCGACACCGCTCTTGCGGGCCATACGCGGGCGGTATCGGCAGGCACGTTTGATATTTGTCACATTCGGCTCGAATGAGCTTATAATAAGTCGATTGAATGTTTGTGACGAGTTACGGGTAATTCGGACCGACTCGCCGCTGCACTTCGTATTCGACGTGTTACGGACGATAGTGTGGCTGAGGTGTCAGCGGGTTGAGGCGGTAATAGATTTGGAGTTTTTCAGCAAGTTCTCAACGCTGCTGAGCTTTCTCAGCAGGGCGGCCATCCGGGTTGGGTTTCATCTTAATGATTTCTGGCGGTACAGCCTTGTAACGCACCCGATATATTTTAATTACTTTCGTCACATTGCGGATGTATATGAGGAGGCCGGGCGACAGTTGGATGTAACGGTAAGCGATCGCAGCCTCAGCCGGATCGAGCCGACCGAGGCGGAGGCCGAATCGGTGCGCCAATTCCTGAGCAGACACGGCTGGTCGGAAGGCAAGGTTCTTTTGGGAGTGAACGTGAACTCTGGCCAATTGAGCCTGGAGCGGCGGTGGCCGAAAGAGAAATGGGGCACTTTGATATCGGCCCTTCTTTGGCGACATGACGAGATATACGTCGTTGCGACCGGTTCGCCGGACGAAAAGCAGTACGTTGAGTCACTCGGCGCTTTGGTTGATGAAAAACACCGCGGGCGGATAATAGTCGCGGCAGGGTCCTTGTCGCTGATGGAGTTTGTGGCGGGCCTGTCTCTGTTTGCGGGCTTTGTTACCGGTGATTCGGGGCCGCTTCACCTGGCGGCGGCGCACGATGTGCCGATAGTTTCGGTGTGGGGGCCGAGTCGGCCGGGCTTTTACTGCCCTCGCAGAGATAATATCCGGTGCATCTTCAAAGATTATCATTGCAGTCCGTGCGTGTGCATGTTTACCACGTTCGAGGGTATGTGGTGTAAGCACGAGGCGTGGTGTATGCAGGCCATTGAACCACCAATTGTTCTGGATGCAGTTGAAGCGATGCTGGCGGAGGGGGATAATAAACACCAAGCTGATTAGAGCTGAAGCGAGCTATGGAAAACGATCGGCCAATCTCTGACCTATGTCCGGTATGCGGTGGCGCGGCAGCCAGGAGCCGTCGTGTTGTGCGGGCAGGACCGGTGGCGATGTGCGGGGCGTGTGGTTCGTGGTATCGCGTGCCTCGGCCGACAGCGCAGGACCTGGCGAGAATATATGACAAAGATTATTACGACTCATGGGGACTGGATGAAGATGAAGATGCGGCCTGGATATCGAAAAGGGCTACGTTTGGGCCCCTGTTACGTCGTGTTAAAGAATTGTTGGCTACCGGGGACACTGGCAATGCGGGCAAAACGTGTCTGTTGGACGTAGGTGCCGCCACGGGAATGCTCCTGAGAACGGCTCAGGAACTTGGCTGGGAAGTATATGCAACGGAGGTGAACCATTACTCGGCCGAGATTCTGCAAAAGCGATACGGAGCGGACCGGGTTTTTGAAGGTGAACTAACCCGGTGCGGCTTTAGTGGGAAATTCTTTGATGTAATCACGATGACGGATGTAATTGAACATGTTTTGGATGTTCCGGCAACGCTGCGCAAGTCGGCCGATTTGCTGCGGACCGGCGGCGTTTTGTGTATAACGACACCACGCATCGATACGCTGTCGAGGGTGTTGATGGGCTCGCATTGGCTGCATTTCAAGCAGGAGCATATACAGTATTTTTCGCGCTGTGGTGTGGAAGGTTCGTTGCGTGAATCGGGGTTCTCAGATACGGCGGTTTCCGGACACCGCAAGTACCTGACATACGACTACGTTAGGAGACAATTGCAAACGTATCGGCATTGGCTCCTGACGCCGATAGTCTCATTTGCAGGGCGCCTTCTGCCGCACTGTTTGCGGTGCAGGCCTATTGGGTATCGCTGCGGAGAGATGCTCGTAACGGCTCGATTAATGCGCGAAGCGTGGAGTTGATCGATGTTAAAAAGGAAAGGTAATGCGGGATTTTGCTGATCAAAACGATTGCCTCCCGGCCCAAGAGCACAAACTCCGGTATCGTTGCAACGCAGGAATGGCTGTGGTTGTCGGCGTTATGTTTATTGCGATATGCGTGATGAGCACGACCGATACATTATGGCCGGCGGACAGCGCAAGCAACGTAAACGTCCTTATGTCCGGTGAGAACTTTGTCAAATATGGTTTCATGCGGTTGCATTTTCTGCCGGTCCAGCACGTCGGCCCGTTAAGTGACAGCCCGTGGTATTATCTTCACTATCCTCCCTTGCCCAACATTATTAACGGATTGCTGCAAAAAGCCGGCGTTCACAGTTTGGTATGGATGCGGATTTTCTGCGGTACGTTTTTCATTATAGGTTCGGTTTGTATGTACCGCGGTCTTGGGCGTGTGACAGGGCCTTTCGGCGCCGTATGCGGTCTGGCTTTTTTGGCGACTACATTGTTTTTTTTCAGGTTTGCAATAAGCCTTCATACACATGCCTATAACATGTTTTTCCTGGGGATGTTTTTCCTGCTTTTCTTTAGGGGAATTCATGGTGAAGGTGGGATGAAAGGGACATGGCTCGGCTGCTGGCTTATACTGTTTTTCAGCTCACTGACAAGTTTTGAATTTATTCTTTATCCGCAGGTATTTGCATTGATTTATGTCCTGGCGACGGGTCAGATTCGCCGGCGCTGGCGGCTGCTGGTGCTGTTGGGTACGGCCCCTCTGGTGGGGGTCGGCCTGCACTTTTTGCAAAACTGCTGGGCTGTTGGGTTGTCCGCTGCGGTGGCGGACAATCTTGGCTTCACCAAGCGCGATGTCGGCGGCTTAGTCCAGCGACTTGACGTTATGAGGAAAGTGCCTAAGACCGTGTTGGAACGCAGCTCGACGTACTTTTATTTTTCGTGGCCCGCTATTTCAGCGTTGGCCGTCGTCATATTTGCCCTGCGACAGAAGATTTGCCCGAAGATGTCGCGTTATATAGGTGCGTTACTTCTGGCCGTTTTGGTGTCTCCGGCGGCCTGGTATTTGATTATGCCGTCACACACAGTAAGGCACCCGCACATAATGAATCAACTTTTGCCGCTGGTCGTCGTGGTTATAGGCTCCGCGGCATCAATAATCTTGACGGTTCTGCTGAAAAAAGACACAGCCGTTTGGGGACGGGTTTTAGCGGGTGCGGTCTTGTTAGCGCTTGTCCTTAACCAGTTGTACATAATAAAGCCAAAGTTTAAGGAAAGAAGTCGCTTCACGGACAAGACTCTGTTAAAAGCAATCGGCCCAAACGGCCTTCCTCAAAAGGCGGGGTTTTTATTCAACAGGGATTTTAAGGTTGGGCCTCATTTCAGCTATTTTACCCGGCGTCCCACATGGTACGCGACTTTTGGCTCGTCCCTTCCCGCGGTTTCTGTTATCGGCGTTCCACAGGATGGGCCTCGCGTGAGTGGCTGGCCGAATAATACGCTGCCCGGCCCCGACTTTTTGAGAGTGTTGCAGGGGTGTGTGCCCGAAGACTGGCCGATTCGCTACCTCGTTTTTTATGGCAAAGGCGATTATACGAAGAATGAACTGTTCCGGGCACTTGCGACCAGATGCCTTGGCAAAAAAAAGGAGTTTAACCTTCCATGGCAGGATATATCATCGGCGCTGATTCTTTTTGACATTAGCCCGCTGCATCTCGTCGAAGCCCAGCGGCCTGTGTTGGACCCGGAAGTGCAGGAAAGACAACTGGCCGGCAATTTTGCTCAATGGGATATGCCCGGCTTCGACCAGCGCCTAAAGGACATCACACGGCACAGGTAATCCCTCTGGAATCCGTTGTTCGTTGAGCGGTTATGTTTTCGGCAGGAGGGAAGTTAAGAAGCCCAGGACGGGGCCGAGGATTTTGCCTATTGCCCCTGTATAAAGGGCGACTACTAATACAGCCATCCAGACCATCGTCCATTTTCCCGAAATCACGGGCTTTGCGCGCGGTATGATACAAGGCCAAATCTTACTGCCGTCCAGCGGTGGTATGGGCAAAAGGTTCACGCACGCCAAGATGGCGTTAATGAAAAAGACCGACGTGCATATCCATTGTATCAACCAGTGCGGGTGCAGGTACAGCAGGCCAAGCGAGACGCCGCAAAGGACAAGGTTAGCCGCCGGCCCCGCCAGGGAACTGAGCAGATAATAGAGCTTGGGCCTTTTGAAGTTATACAGGTTGACAATAACCGGCTTTCCCCAGCCGAAGCCAATAATAAACAGGGCAAGTGTTCCCAAGGGTGAAAGATGCCGGAGGGGATTTAAGCTAATCCGGCCCATTCGTTCGCTGGTTCGGTCGCCGAGCCATTTTGCGGTCAGGGCATGTGCGGCCTCGTGAACGGTGAGGCCGACGATCAATCCCGGAAGCAAGAATAGAGCCGTCATCAAGTTCATCTAATCAACCTCTGTAATTTCTGTTTTTTGAATGTTGCCTCGCAGGAACCGGTCCAAATCCTTATTGATAAGCCCGACGCCGGCACCCTGGCTGCGAGCTTCCTGCAGGACCTGGGTAGCGCGCTCGGTGTCGCCCATGTACAGCCATCCCAGCGCTACAAAGCCGCGCATTGCGGCATCGGTCATCTTACGTCCGGCAATCGATAATTGTGTCTGGGCGCGAGCATCGTCACCGCTTACAATGGCAGTTACCCATCTAATCCATCGGGCCTGGGTGTTTTCCTCTACGGCCAAAATCCTGTCTGCAACGGCCTCAGCCTCGGTCCACTGCTGCTGCTTGAGAAACTTGCGTCCCTCGGTAAGCAAGGCATCCCTCGTGGTCTGCATCGGTAAATCGTTGCGTGCCAAAATCCGTGCCGCGACTTCTTCAGTGTCATACTCGGGGAGGTGCTCACTTAAGAACAATTCCAGGCCCAGCAGCGGGGCGTCCTCACAATCGGCCTGACGTGCTCTTTTCAGCCATTGGCTCGCTGCCTGGAGGTTCCGGGCGTGCTGAATCTGGAGCCATCCCATCGTCGCCGCTATTTGTGCATCAGGACGAGCGGTGAACATCTTTTCAGCGCGAGAGCGCGCGGCGTCCATACCTTTTGCGGCCGCTGTCAGGGTCAAAACGGCTACCGCATCTGCGGGGTCAGTGCTAAGTGCCCATATCAGTTCCATCAGTCGCAGGCGGTCGAACACAGGCACAAAGCCGCATATCCACAGCAGAACCCGCAAGGGCGCCGCTATCAATTGTCTGATGAAAGTTATCACGCCGGCTCCACAAACTCAAACCGCGTCTTCGCAGAGCGAGCGATCACTTTACCGCCATCGGCTCAACAGTAGTGACACCTTCAAGTGCTATGGGTATTGTCATGGGCTGCGGCATCTGCTCGTTAGGCTCCGTTTTGAACTCGCCGGTAAAGTTGACATCCGTCTTACTGCGAACTATCCAGCCGGTTGCCGCATCTATCTGGATAGTTCCTTTCTGGGCGCCCTTCATCTTCATGGTCATCTTCATGGGTCCCATCGCGGTTGTTTTTGCATCATCACCCGTCTCGATATTGGCATTTGTCTGAATGGTAATAATTCCCTCTTTATGATGGGTCAGTGTGTTGGTAGTATCTATCTCCATTGGAAATCCTATCGCTACACTAATCTTGTTTGTCCACGAATCGCCGATACCTACAGGCTTTTGGGGAAGTGCCGCCACCATGGCGCCGCTGGTTTCCTTCATCTTGTCTTCGTTGATAAAGTTCTTCATCATTTCTTTCATTTGTTGCTTCATGGCCTCGTCGGTGGCCATTTTATCAATCATCTTTTCGATCATCTCATCCATGCCTTTGATCTCGAGTATTTGGCCCTTCGGTGAGAGCTTCATTACAAAGCTCTGGCCTAACATAGCCTTGTACATTGCCGACATCGGATTGTCCGCTCCGGGCTGCTGAGGCTTTGTGGAATCATATTCCATCACACCCATCGGTCCTTCCATCCTGGTATGAATGTTCTGGTAGGTGGTCTTTATCGACATATTTCCGTTGTCATCGACATCCAACACCTCAAAGCTCATTCCAATAGCGGTCATCTGATTCATTTTCTGCTGCTGGTCCATCATGGTCTGCGACATCTTCTGGTCGGTAACTATCTTCAGACCAAACTTCTGCCCCTTTTTGAGCTTTAGTTTTAAGTCAAACTTCTCCCCGGCTGAATAAACATCCGAGACAATTGCCCCCAGTGTTAAGACAATCACTAAACTCATCAATACGCTTTTTTTCAAAGTCATCTTCGGTTTCTCCTAAGAGTAGTATTACTTTTCACATCCTTTTTTTGCCTCTAAACTCCGATTACTTAGCGGTTTTCGACCGTATTGCCCGAAAAACCATACTGCCGGTGCCTGTGATTTTAGAGTGGGTTCGACGGCACGGGCTATATTACCAGCGGGTATGCAATCTGTCCAGAGGAAGGATTTGAGGCTGCATTTGTCATTCTGAGGCGTAGCCGAAGAATCTCACCCATTTGCAAGCCGGAGATTCTTCGCTTCACTTCGTTCCGCTCAGAATGACATTTGTGTGTCCCGATGTATCGGGACTCAGAATAACGTTTGTGTGCACGTTGTTCAGAATGACAATTACATACTAAGACCAAGCCAGTGAAAGTTTAAAAGGCTGCCATAAAAAAACTACCGTACCCGCGGGAAATGTGTCCGCCCTGCTGTCAGGGAGAATGTGGGAGGAGGGGAGCTAAAAATCTTCTTCACTTTCGTCATCGGCCGAGTCAGTGACGCCGGCGTATTCTTCGTCGATATCCTCATCTGTCAGGTCGGCGTAATGGGCCGCAGCGTCGGCCGCCATCTGCTCTTTCATCCGCTCATATTCTTTGAATGTCATCGTTACCTCGCGGGCCTGGCTGCCCTTATATTCACCGAGAATTCCCGACACGGCCATCATCTCAATCATTCGCGATGCACGGGCGTAACCTACGCTGAGGCGGCGCTGAAGCAGCGAAACACTTCCGCGTTTTGTCTCCAGGACCATCCGAACCGCGTCGTCAAACAATTCATCCTTAGCTGCATCGGAGGTGTCAACCCTGTTAAGCTGCATCAGTTCAGGGTGGAACTGCGGCAGAGCAACGGTTTTCAAATGCTTTGCTATTTTTCGCACCTCGCCGTCATCAACAAACGCCCCCTGTGCGCGGACAAGGTCGCTGGTGCCGGGTCTTAGAAACAGCATGTCACCCTCGCCCAGCAGCGTCTCGCCGCCGTTCTGGTCCAGGATAATTCTGCTGTCCATTTTCGAAGCGACCCTGAAACTTATCCTGGCGGGCATGTTGCTCTTTATAAGCCCCGTAACAACTGTCGCCTGAGGTCTTTGGGTGGCCACTACAAGGTGAATACCAATGGCCCTGCTTTTCTGTGCGAGCCGCACGATGTAGGCCTCAATCTCCTTGGCGGCGGTCATCATCAGGTCTGCAAGCTCGTCAATAATGATGATGATGTGCGGCATTTTTTTCGGAATTTTGGCTTCTTCTTCGGGCGTTGACGGCTGGAACCGCCGGATAATCTCTTCCGGGCCGAGTTTATTGTAGGAGTCAATATTCCTGACTCCAGCCTCAGCCAGCAGCTCATAACGCTCATCCATCTTTGTCGTAGCCCATTTTAGTATCTGCTCAGCCCGGCTGATATCGGTTACTATCGGGCACATCAGATGTGGAATAGTCTCGAACACGGTCATCTCGACCATCTTCGGGTCGACCAGGATCAGCTTCACCTCGTTGGGACGCTTTGTCAAAAGTACACTTGTGATGATACTGTTGATACATACGCTCTTGCCGGAGCCTGTGGTTCCGGCGATAAGCAGATGTGGCATCGAGCCAAGATTCGTGGTCAAGACCTCGCCCGATGAACTCTTGCCTAAAAACAGCGGAATCTGCATTCGCTGTGGTTTTGAGCCGGCGCGCTGGATGAGGTCTTTTATCCGCACTATCTCGCGCTGATTGTTCGGGACCTCAATACCTATTGTATGTCTGCCTGCAAGGGGAGCAACCACCCGCACGGATATTGCTCCCAATGCCCTGGCCATATCATTGGCAAGATTCGATATCTGGCTGACCTTAATGCCCGGGGCCAACTCGAGTTCATACATTGTAATTGCGGGGCCGGGTTCCGCGTTGACGACGTTGGCGTTCACACCGAACTCCGCCAAGAGGTTCTCCAGGGCCTTGGCCTTTCGCTCCACCATCTTTTCCTGGATCGCCGCGAAGCCGTACTCCGGTACTCTGAGCAAATCCAGCGGAGGCAGTTCATAATCCTCGTAATTGGCCGGCACATAAGGGGCGGCCTTTGCCGGTTGGGGTGGGGGCGCCTTAACGGGTTCTGCCTCCTTTGCACGGTCGGTCTGAGGCCCAGGTTCAGTGTACTCGTCGTCGGGGAGGTGTTCGCCGTACTGAGTAATAGTTTCGTAAGGCTCGACGAGCCTTTCCAATTTCGCATCCGGCCTGCGTGAAACGAGCGGAATTTTTCGTTTGTGCTGCTTTTGTCTTTCGCTGAGCTTTTTCCAAATCTCGGCCATTGCCCTGGAATGCTGCCGGGCTGCGGACCATGCCGGTACGGCCAGGCCCACAGTTTTTAATATGCCCGCTCCGAACCAGCGGGCCAAAGCAAGCACAATGCTGTCCGCCAGGAGTATCGCTCCGACAGTCCATCCGCAGCCGATAATTATGGAAGTGCCCAGAACGGCTACATGGCTCATGAGGAAGTTTGCCACGGCGATGCCAAGCACACCTCCGTTACCCAGAGGGAAGCTACCCGCCGTGTAGGGCCAGATCGGCTGGGTCGGCCACAATAGATTCCAGGTGCTCGAAGCCGCAGTAACCAACATCACCAGACCGGCCGCCCGAAGTATCGGCTGACTTACCCTTGCACCGGCAAGCACAGTTGCCATCGCGGCCGCTGCAACTATCAGCAGCACAAACAAACCCGGCCCGAAGTAGTACATGAAGTAGTATGCCAGAAATGCACCAATTGAGCCGCACCAGTTCGCCGCCGGCTCGTTGTGCGGCCAGGCGTATTGACTTGGGGCGTCGGCGATATTGAACGACAGACAACTGCACAGCACAAACATACACACTACCAGCCCAATCACCCCAAATGCCGTTTTGTACAGATTCGTCTGCTTGACCACTCGCTTGTTTCCTGTTTTATTTATTATTGGCCTATCACTTTGATTGTGCCTCTTAGCTTTTGGCAGCTTTTATTGTTTATCGGCCATTCGGACCGTTTTCCTGTACAAATACGCCGCTCTTTGGCGGGTGAGCAAACGGGCCAAATGCCGGGTAAAATGCGGCTTATAACGGCCATCGGTTCGCATTGCGTGTGTTGTGATATGGCTTGACAGCGGGTGGAAAATCAATAGGCTTAGGCGTATGGCTGTCCGGCTGACCAATTATGAGCAGGTGTTCGAGAACTGGCTTATCGAGAATCGTGTTCAGTATGTAGTGGTTGACCAGCAAAAGCGGAGGATTTTCGCCCGCAGCAGGATTAAGAGCTTTGACTTTTTGTTGTATCCGGCTGGTTCGAGTCCGGTGATAGCGGAGGTCAAGGGCAGAAAGTTCAAGGGCAAAAGTCTCGCGGCATTAGCCGGGCTGGAATGCTGGGTTACGATGGAGGATGTCCGAGGGCTTATAAGGTGGGAGCAGGTTTTTGCGGATGGTTTTGAGGCGGTGTTTATCTTCGCGTACGAATTCGAGAATGTTGATGTTGAGGCCGACGGCAGGGAGGTTTACGATTTCGACCAAGACCGGTATATGTTCTATGCCGTCAAGCTCGACGACTACAGGGAGTTCATGAAGGTCCGCAGCCCGAAGTGGCAGACCGTTACGCTGCCCGCGGCGAAGTTCAGGGAGTTTGCGATACCGGCAAGAGAACTGTTATTGGCGTAAAATTGGCAGCCGGAAAGGAGAAGTAGTATATGATTAGATATCTTACATTTTGCGTGGTTGTATTTGGGATATTTTCAAGCGCGACTCCATTGGTACAAGCCCTGACGAAAGGGCCGCAGGACGACATGAAGACCGTTGTCGGGGGCAATAGCGAGTTTGCGTTCGACCTTTATGCGAAACTTAAGGATGACCCCAAGATTAAAAAGGACGGCGGCAATCTGTTCTTTTCCCCTTACAGTATTTCGACTGCTTTGGCGATGACCTGGGCGGGAGCCCGCGGCCTGACCGAAAAGCAGATGGCCGAGGTGCTGCATTTTACGTTGCCACAGGCCGAGCTGCATAAGTCGTTCGGCGAGTTGGAAAAGCAACTGAATGAGGGTGGTGAAAGGGGTGGATACGAACTTAGTGTCGCTAATGCGTTGTGGGGACAGGCCGGCTACAATTTCCTTAAAGAGTTCTCAGGGCTGACGGAGGAAAGTTACGGCGCGGGGCTGAAAGAAGTTGACTTTGCCGGGCGGACTGAAAAGGCTCGCCGGACTATCAATGCCTGGGTGGAAGAAAAGACCCGCGACAAAATCAAGGACCTCATTCAGCCCGGGGTCCTGAGCACACTCACGCGCCTGGTCCTGACCAACGCTATATACTTCAAAGGCAACTGGGCCAACCAATTTGACAAGAAAAGGACGGAAGATGAACCTTTCGAGCTAACGAGGGGCAAACAAGTTACAGTGCCAATGATGCATATAAAGGAAAGATTCGGATACTGGGCCGGCGCCGAATTACAGGTACTCGACCTACCTTATGAAGGGCAGGAATTGAGTATGGTAGTGCTGTTGCCTCGTCAAGTAGGCGGACTGGCTGAGCTGGAAAAATCGCTTACACTGAAAAAATGGCTGAGAGGACTGCGCAAGCAAGAAGTTGTGGTGGCTTTGCCGAAATTTGAAGTGAGCACAAAATTTGAATTGGCCGGTCATCTTAAGGCGATGGGGATGCCCGATGCTTTCAGTTTGCCTCCGGCGGATTTCTCAGGTATCACGGGCGATAAAAGTCTTTTTATTTCAAATGTGATTCACAAGGCCTTTGTCGCGGTAGATGAGGAGGGAACCGAGGCCGCGGCGGCTACGGGGGTGGGAATGCAGTTAACAAGCATCCCTTCCCCGCCGGTGGTATTTCGTGCGGACCGGCCTTTCATATTTTTGGTCAGGGACAATCGTTCTGGCAGCATACTCTTTATGGGCCGAGTCATGAACCCTGCAAAGGTGGTAAGTGAAAAGAAGAAATATGAATGAGACCATAGCGTTACTTGCAAACCGTGTATTGGGTGGCGGGCTGCTTGACAGGGCCGAGATTGATAGTCTGCTCGAAGAAAGCGAGGGTGATTACGATGACCTGCTTTACTGGGCCAATAAGATACGCCGAAAGTATTTCGTGGATAAGATAAAGGTGTGCTCGATTGTGCCTGGCAGGCTCGGCGGGTGTGACCAGGATTGCGCGTTCTGTGCGCAATCAGTTCGATATGATACGGCGGTGGGAAAGAAGGCGAGACTTTTAAGTGATGAGGAAATTTTAGCTGGGGCGGCACAGGCCTCCGGCAACGGCGTGGGGAATTTTGGGATTGTGTATTCCGGGCGGGCGATTAGCGAAGTCGAACTGGCACGGATTGAAAAACTCGTTCGGCGTATAAAAGATGAATACGGCTTGGGTGTGTGTGTCTCGTTGGGGATGATAACGGCCGAGCAGGCCAAACGTTTGGCCGGCGCCGGTGTTAGTCGCTATAACCATAACTTAGAGACATCCAAGAGACATTTTCCCAATATTGTTACCACGCACAAGTATGCCGACAGGATTAGGACGATTGAGGCGGCAAAAGGAGCGGGGTTGTGGATATGCGCGGGGGGGATTTTCGGAATCGGTGAAACCGAAGCCGACCGTGTTGATATGGCCCTTGAGTTGCGAAGATTGGTCGCAGATACCGTGCCGATGAATTTTCTTCACCCAATAGAAGGAACACCTCTTGGCGGGGCAGAGACGCTTAGGCCTATGCAGATTTTGAGGATTATAGCGATTTTCCGGTTTATACTGCCCAAGACAAATCTAAAGATCGCAGGGGGCAGGGTCCTGAATCTGCGGGATTTGCAAAGCTGGATGTTCTATGCAGGAGCGACTTCGATACTGAGCGGCAACTATCTGACGACCACCGGCAGGGCCGTAGCCGAAGATATGCAGATGTTGGCGGATCTAGGTTTAGAAGTTGATCGTCAAACGCATAGCATAAAAGTATGAAGGCACTGTAATGAGCAGAAAGATAAGGGTGGCAATTTTATTTGGCGGGCAATCAGCCGAGCACGAGGTTTCGCTCCAGTCGGCCAGGAACGTCGTGGCGGCTATCGACAGGCAAAAGTATGACGTGGTCTTGGTGGGCATTGATAAAAAGGGCAGATGGCATCTGGATGAGTCGTCTGAGTTTCTCTTACATGCAGATGATTCGAAGCTGATAAAGCTGCAAGTAGCCGGTGAGAGTCTGGCCCTGGTTCCCGGCGACCAGAGCAGGCAACTTATTAGTCTTTCCGATAATAGGACTGTTGGGCCGATTGACGTTGTTTTTCCGGTTCTTCATGGGCCGTTCGGCGAAGATGGTACGATTCAGGGATTGTTGAAACTGGTAAACGTCCCTTTTGTGGGGGCGGGCGTCTTAGGTTCGGCCGCGGGCATGGATAAAGACGTTATGAAAAGACTGCTCAGAGACGCCGGGATTCGGATCGCTGACTTTCTTGTCTTTAAGCGGTCAGGGGCGGATGAGATTGATTTTGATGCAGTGAAAGATTGTCTGGGGCTGCCGGTGTTTGTGAAGCCGGCGAATCTCGGCTCCTCGGTCGGCATCAGCAAGGTTAAATCCGCCGGCCAGTTCCGCAAAGCGGTTGATATGGCTTTTGAATACGACAACAAGATACTTGTCGAAGAGTATATCGAGGGCCGGGAGATTGAGTGCTCCGTGTTGGGCAATGATAATCCGATCGCGTCGGTGCCGGGTGAGATTATACCGCAACACGAATTTTATTCGTATGAGGCAAAATATATTGATGAAAATGGGGCTGTTTTTGATATCCCGGCCAGGCTTAGCGATAAGACAACGAAGAAGGTACAGGATTACGCAATCAAGACGTTTAGAGCGATTTGCTGTGAGGGTATGGCGCGCATAGACTTCTTTTTGAAGGACAACGACGAGATTATCGTAAATGAGATTAATACAATTCCGGGTTTTACGAAAATCAGCATGTATCCGAAATTGTGTGCCGCAAGCGGAATATCTTATTCAGAGCTTATAGACAAGCTCATCGAGCTTGCAATTGAAAGATTCAAGAGTGAACAAGAGTTAGGAACGGATACATTTGAATCGCAGGCTTGAAATCGCGAAGGAGTGGCATGGATGCGGATAATAGCGGGTACAAAACGCGGGATGAAGCTGCTTAGCCCGAAGGGCTACGATACCAGACCCATTACGGACAGGGTCAAGGAGTCGCTGTTTAATGTGCTTTACAATTACGGTTTTCCGCAGGACAAAGTTGTGGCGGATTTATTTTGTGGGATGGGCTCGTTGGGACTTGAGGCGCTAAGCCGGGGTGCGAGTGAAGTTACATTTGTTGAAAAAGATGCGAGTGCGGTTGAAGTATTGAATCGAAATATAGCAAAGGCGGGTTTCATAGCTCAGTCAAAGGTAATCAGGGCCAATGCGCTTAAGATTGGGGCGGCCCAAAGTTCGGGCGGCGAGAAGTGTGAACTCGTTTTTGTTGACCCGCCCTATAAAATGACGGAAGATATGGGGACGGATTCACCGGTGGCCGGCCTTTTCGAGCTTGTATGCGAGCAGGCGGCTGACGAGGCAATCATCGTGGCCAGAACACACCGCCGAACAAGTCTGCCGGATGCATACAGCCGGTTGAGGGTAATAGACAGACGCGAGTGGGGGACCATGGCGATAACGCTTTTACAGTTGGCTGGTTACTGATGAAAGTTTTGTACAGATGACGAACAGGGAAGCGGCGATAAAGATAATCAAACGGCTGCGTAAGGCCGATTACCAGGCGCTGCTGGCGGGGGGATGTGTGCGCGATATGCTGCTGAAGCGCCAGGCCAAAGATTATGATGTGGCGACCGACGCTCGGCCTGATGAAGTTATGAAGTTGTTCAAGCGGACGCTGAAAGTGGGCGCCAAGTTCGGCGTTGTTATGGTGATTGCAGACGGTGTGCAGACCGAAGTTGCGACATTCAGAACGGAAAGCGGATATACCGACGGCAGACATCCGGGCCGCGTAGTATTTTCCAGCCCGCAGAAAGACGCAAGCAGAAGAGACTTCACCATAAACGGGATGTTCTACGACCCGATTGGTCGGAAGGTAATAGACTATGTTAACGGTCAGGCCGATTTGCGCAAGGGGGTCATCCGGACGATTGGCGATGCACAAAAACGTTTCGGTGAAGATTATCTAAGGCTGCTGCGGGCAGTGCGGTTCTCCACCCAATTAGGTTTTGCAATTGAACCGCAGACGTGGTCGGCCGTTTGCAGCAAGGCGCACAATATCACAAAAATCAGCGCCGAGCGGATTGCGATGGAGCTCGAGATGATACTTACGCACCCAAATCGTCGAGATGGAGCATCCATGCTGCTCGACAGTGGATTGACCGAGGCGATTTTCCCGGGCATTGGCCTTAAGGATGCTCGCTTTGGAATTGAGGTCTTTGGCTATTTGCGCAAGAAGGTTGATTTTCCGTTGGCACTGTCGTCATTTTTTTCAGCGTGCGACACTAAGTCAGCGATGGCCCAGGGGCGCCGCCTGAAGCCCAGCAGGGCCCACAACAGGCATTTGCGGTTCTTGTTAGACAACAGGGCAAAACTGCTGGAAGCTCAGATGGGGCTTGCCCAATTAAAATTGTTACTGGCCCAGCCTTACTTTTCGGATTTGTATGAATTGCAGCGTGCGATTCAAAAGTCGCGTGGTGAAAGTATCGGACCGCTTTTGGCGATTAAAAAACGTGCCCGGGCACTTAAGGGGTGCAAGCTCAGCCCCAGGCCACTGCTGGATGGGCATGAGCTTATTGGGCTCGGAGTCCAGCCGGGGCCTATGGTAGGACTTGTGGCTGAGGAGATGTATATTGCCCAGCTTGCCGAAGAGCTCAGCACCCCCAACCAGGCCAGGCGGTGGGTTGTGCAGTGGCTGCGGCAGCACGAGCGATTGAACCGCTGAGAATGAGCGGGCCAATTGAGGCGAGCTGGCGGCGGGTCATCGGCGGGGGCAGAAAGACGAGCGTGTTTACTTTGTTCGATAAGGATGAGGTCATGAACGCCGTGGAGCATAATGGTAGAGTCGAACTAACCGTTGTCGGCAGACTCGAATCCGGCCAATATATATAGCTCTGATACTGTCAGGATTGTCCAGCCTCACAGGCAGCGTGTGCAACTGCGACGCGGAAGATAAACGGAGGACATGATGAAGGCCCTTCGGCGACTTCGGCTTTGCTCAGCATAAACAGGCCCAGGACAGGGACGGAGAATTTATTTCAGCAGGGGTTGACAGCCGAAGGGATTTGATTTAATATAATCGGGCAGTGGTTTTGAGACTGAATTTATTGAAAACTGCTGCCGGGAAGGTTTTGTGGAAGTATTGGCTGTAATACCTGCTCGATACGGGTCAAGTCGATTCGAGGGGAAAGTTCTCGCCAAAGATACCGGCAAATTCCTCGTCCAACATACGTACGAGCGGGCCTTGTGCGCCAAGAGCGTCGAAAAGGTGCTCATAGCGGCCGACAGCGAGCTTGTGATGGGGGCCTGCGCGAGTTTCGGGGCGGCTTGCGTTATGACCTCGGCGGCTCACCAGAGCGGGACAGACCGTATCGCCGAGGCTGCGCGTGATATTGACTGTAAAATAATCGTAAATCTGCAGGCTGACGAGCCGGAGATTGACCCGGCCAATATCGACGAACTTGTAGAACTTCTGAGGAAAAGTGATGCGGATATGGCAACGTTAGTGGCCCGGTTTGAGAACCGCGAACAGATAAGCGACCCGAATATCGTCAAGGTGATAGTAGATAAGAACGGCAGGGCGATTTACTTTTCGCGGTCGGTGATACCGTATGACCGACAGGCCGGCGGCGTCGGACAAACGGCAAGGTATCTGAGGCATCTTGGGATATATGCATACCGTAAAGATTTCCTGCTCAAGTTTACATCGCTGCCGCAGGGCGAGCTCGAAAAATGTGAGAAGCTTGAGCAACTGCGTGCGATTGAGCATGGCTTTACAATTATAACCGGCAAAGTAGAACATGCCTGGGAGGGAATAGATACTCCCGAGCAATACGCGGAGTTTGTGAAAAGATATAAAAACAGCCACAGAGTAAACAAGTGATTTTTTAGCCACAGAGAACACAGAGGTCACAGAGAAAAAAAAGAAAATGTCTGACGAGTTGACAGAAAAAATAATTGGTGCGGCTATCGAGGTTCATCGAGAGCTTGGCCCCGGACTCCTTGAGTCGATTTATGAGGAAGCCCTGCGCTATGAATTTGACCTGCAGGGAATAAAGTACAAAAGGCAAGCGCCTGCTGATATTATCTACAAAGGCAAAGTTATCAAAGGCCAGAAGATAGATATTCTTGTCGAGAATGAGGTAGTTGTGGAAATTAAATCGTTGTCCAAGCTTCCTGAAGTCGCCCTGGCCCAGACTCTTTCCTATCTCAAGGCGACAAACCTCAGACGAGGGCTGATAGTGAACTTCGGTGAAAAGCGACTGGTCGACGGCATTAAACGTGTTGCTCTTTGATAGCCACAGAGGGCACAGAGGTCACAGAGAAAAAAGATTTTAGTTGTTAAGCGGTCGATACGATGAAAGAACCAATACAACTTAATACTTGGGAAGACTTTGAAAGAGAATTGGTCACGATAAGTGATCAGACCACGGTGCTGCAACAGGAAGGAAAGCTAAGCCGTGTGGAATATCCCATTTTTAGAGGAGTAAAAAATGCCGAATATCATCTTGAATCAACCCTCGATAGGATAAAGAAGGAAATGAAGCGTTCGGACTATATCACAAAAGTAAAAATTGTTCGCGACCACATTGCAACCTGCACCGGCAGGAAATGGGATCTGGAAACAAAGGAGCCAAAGATATTCCTCGGAGGGTTTGATTTGCCGTTGTCGGTTTACGAGTTTATGGTGTATTTAAGACACAATGGATTCCCAAGTCCTTTAATAGACTGGACTAAATCCCCATACATAGCCGCTTTTTTCGCTTTTGGAGATGTGTATTCTAAAGCAGAACATGCTTCGATTTTTGTACATAGGGGAGATGTTATGTGCGAAGGGAGCCCGTCTATTTGGCGACTGGGTTCTTCAATAAAAACTTTCCGGACACACTATCTACAGCAAAGCGAGTATACAATTTGTTTTAGAAAAGAAGAGGATGAGATTTATTTTGCTAATCATGAAGAAGTCAAAGAGGATGTTGAAGGCCAGGGGGTTCTGATTAGATATGACATCCCCATCTCAGAGCGGCAGAAGGTGCTTAAAGAATTGGATTCAATGAATATTACGGCGTACTCGCTATTCGGTTCGGAACCGAGTCTTATGGAAACATTGGCTTTGCGCGAAGTCGTTTTTAATATGGAGAATTGATTCTTGCTCTTTAAGCATGAATAAGGAAATATTCTCTGTGTTCTCTGTGCCCTCTGTGGCTAAAATAAAAAATGAATAATTTCTATGGCAGGAAATAACAGGAGAGTAAATGAGCAATAGCAAAGATTTGTTGGCCAGCGTCAGCGACGTTTCGACGGATACGGAGTACTTTTCGCCGATACCTGATGGATACAAAAAAGGCAAGACCAAGTACGTCGTGGTGATGGGTACCGTGATGAGCGGATTGGGCAAGGGGATATTTTCTTCGTGTCTGGCCAAGCTCATGCAGGATAAGGGTCTGAAGGTTACGCCCATCAAACTTGAGGGTTACCTGAACATCGATTCGGGGACGCTGAATCCATTCCGCCACGGCGAGGTATTCGTGTTAGACGACGGCATGGAGTGCGACATGGACCTTGGCACGTATGAGCGGATGCTGGACCAGAACTTAACAACAGCGAATTTTACGACGAGCGGGCAGATATACCGGTCCATTTTGGACAAGGAGCGTCACGGTGATTACCTCGGCCGGGATGTTCAGATGATTCCGCATGTTACCGGCGAGGTCAAGCTGAAACTTCGGCACCTGGCCATGGAAACCGATGCCGATATCGTCTTTGTCGAGTTGGGCGGCACGGTCGGTGACCTGGAAAACGCGTTCTATATCGAGGCGATGCGCGAGCTGGCATACGAGGAAGGGCCTACAAGCTGTTGTTTCGTGGGGCTTACTTACATACTGGAGCCCAAGACCCTCGGCGAGCAGAAATCCAAGGCGGCCCAGTTAGGTATCAAGCAAATGATGCAGATGGGTATTCAGCCGGATATTATCGCGTGCAGGGCCGAGAGCCCCGTCGGTGATAAGGTCAGGCAGAAGATAAGCGTCTTCAGCAATGTGCCTTTGGAGCGGGTCTTCAGTATGCATGACTCGGCAAGCGTCTATATGATACCGTCGATGCTGCGGGATTGCGGACTGGACTTTGAGGTGCTTCGGATGTTAAAGATTGAGAACAGAATCAACCTGCGTTATGAGCGCAGGGCATGGGCGAGGTGGTGTGATTTTGTTGACAAAATTGGAGCCGAGACCCACGAGGTAACGGTTGGAATAACGGGCAAGTACACATCTGTTCGCGACAGCTACGCATCGATAATCAAGGCCATTGAGCATTCCGGCATTGCGCTCGGCTGCAGAATAAATATCAAATGGATTGAAACAACACAGGTGACGGACAACAATGTCGCCGCCCATCTGGACGGTATCGACGGCATAATCGTGCCCGGCGGGTTTGGAACGCGGGGTACTGAGGGCAAGATTGCGTGCATAAAGTACGCAAGAGAGAATAACGTCCCCTATCTGGGGCTTTGCTTTGGCTTTCAGATGGCGGTGATAGAATTTGCCCGCAATGTTTGCGGACTCGAAGATGCAGGCAGCGGCGAGCTTGACTCACAATGCACCGAGCGTGTGATAGACATTCTGCCCGAGCAAAAGAAGATAGAAGGGCTTGGCGGCAACATGCGGCTGGGCGGCAGGGATGTAGAGCTTAAGCGAGTTACCCTGGCGTGGGAGTTGTTCGGCAAGGCCGACTCTGTCCGGATGCGGTTCCGGCACAGGTATGAAGTTGACCCTCGCTATATCGAGCGGCTTGAAGCGGGCGGCCTTGTCTTTTCGGGCAAGGCGTCGAATCAGCCGATTATGCAGATTTTAGAGATACCGTCACATCTGTTTTTCATGGGGACCCAGGCACATCCGTGTTTTACCTCGCGTCCGCTTCGGCCCCACCCGATGTTTGTCGGCCTGGTTGCCGCGGCGATGCAAAGACGCTATCCGAATGAAGATCTGAGCAACTGCGTCGAAGCGTCACAGAAAATATGTGTCTAAGGCCTACTGCGCGTCCGGCTGGTCGCCACTTCGGGCAAGGGCAGATTCGAGCTCGGCGATTCTGGTTTTAAGCCGTAGATTCTCATCGGTGAGCTTCTCAATTTCTTTCCCGGCAGCATCTTTATCTTTTAGCAACTTGAGAACCATGTCTCCCATTTCCTTCTCGGTATCGGCCCGCTTTTGTTCCTCCTCTTCGTAGTAAGCGACGGCTTCTTCGAGTTTTCGATTTTCCTGATTGCACAGTTCAAGCCGCTCCTTCAGTTTGAGGTTCTCATCACCGACCAACCTGGTCCTTCTTTGGGAAAGGTGGTTTCCTTCTTCACAGCCCAAAAAGAGGATTGAAACAGCTAAAACGGCCAAGAACAGTACGGACGACGCTATGGTCTTCATCTTTATTGTTCCTTCCATAATAATCACTCGGCACAACTACCACACTTGACGTTCCAATATATCAATAAGTTCACGGTTGTCAACAGTCGCCAGCCGACATAGCTCTACGCGATTAACATTTCAGGGGCTTCAAGCAGTTCAACTACGCAACTGAGGAATTGCGCGGCATAGAATTCGCTTACTATTCTACGGTCGGCTGCCAGGCCAACCGACATTGTTTTGCGAACCGTCAACCTGCCATTTGCCGGAACGAGGGTGTCTTCAAACTTTCCAACTGAAACGATGCCGACGGCGCCGGGGGGTTTGATTGCGAAAAAAGAAGTTATGCCGTACATGCCAAGACTGCTAAAGACAATATCGGCGCCTTCGAAATCATCAAGAGTGAGCTTATTCGCCCGTGCTTTCTCAACGAGCGAACTGCTTTGGACTGCAATTTGTGGGAGGGATTTTTCCAAAACATTCTTTATCACCGGAACAACAAGTCCCTGCGGAGCCTCCACCGCAAAGCCGACGCCCACATTGTCGGGGATACGAACGCTGGCACCGCCAGCGTCGAGGTGCCCCGCCATCAGTGGAAATTTCTTTACCGCCCGGCCTATCGCACAAAAGAAGAAATCGTTTGTCGTTACGCGAACGCCCGCCTGCTTGCAATACGGCCTTCGCATGGCCACAAGGTCGGTCATATCCGCGCGGGCTTCGAGGTAACAACATGGCCCTTCCCGCTTGGATTGAAGCATATATTTGCCGATGAGCTTCTGAATCCTCGTAAGAGGCACCGTATTTTCCGACGCACTGTTCATGTTTCTGGCACCGTGGTTTTTACATTAAAGAGTATTGTACACGAAAGTCAGGATTGTGTAGTATTTTAGCAATAAGTTATACAGATGCAAGTCAGTTCGTATGTTATATGGATACGGTTTGCGAAAGGCTGATGATAATTTTGCTGAAAGGTGCTGAAAATGTCCAAAACGAGATTGTTGACGGTTTTGCTTCTGGCCGGCTTGGGGATCGTTTTGGCTGGCTGCAAAGGTAAAAAACCATTACCCAAGTCCCCTGTCCCGGCATAAGGATGGTGGCGAAACGGCAGTTAAGAAGGCACCGGATTTTGCGCTGACAGACCACAATGGCAAGCAGGTGAAGCTGGCCGACTATTCAGGGCAAATTGTCGTATTGGAGTGGCTTAATTACGATTGCCCGTTTGTGAAGCCGCACTACGAGGCTGGTACGTTTGCGCAAGATGGGAGATATATTTTATATCTTGGGTTCTATTTTGTGCTCAGCGGCCAATTCGTCGTCGCTCTGGACGACTTTTTCCACATAGCGTGCGATTGAGATGGCAGCGCGGATTGCCTTCTTCATCATCTCGGCCTCATTGTCTTCGGTAACCTGATTCGTCGCTATGTAGCTTGCAAAAATATTGGCTGCCGCGCCGAAAACAGCGGTTTCGCTCGGTTGCAGGTGTAAATAATATCCTTCTGACATCATAACTCCTCAGTCAAGACAACTTCGTTCTTTGTTGGACACTCCATATTCCGCCGGTGAACAGAGCAGTCAAATCTGTTTCAGGCCGGACGCAGGATATTTTAGCAAACTGCCGAAGCTGCGTAAAGAAAAATGACACCAAAAATCGGATTTGCAGGCGTATCCCAGCAGTTGGGGGGCCATGGTTTTGTCCTTGCATTCACGCCTCTCCAAAGCTATATCTGCTTGCATTATGACATATCTTGCGGTTCCAATATCGTGTAGTGACATTGTTGTTGCCGGCGAACAGATCGAATCCGCCCGCGCTGCCGGTGCCGAGATGCTTGAACTTCGCACTGATTATCTAAATGAACTCAATGCCGACGCACTCAAATCGTTATTGGCCCAGGCAAAGGCAACGAAACTGCCGGTGATTGTCACATGCAGGGACAAGGCTCAGGGCGGTGTCGGCGACTGGTCGCTCCAACTGCGAACCGAGATTTTGGTCGAAGCGCTGAATCATGGTGCAGACTTTGTCGATTGCGAATACGATAATTTCCTTGCAGGCGATGCACAGGCCAGGCTCAAAGAGGCACTATCGGAAAATAAACAGGGCCGGCTGATTCTTTCGGCCCACAACTTCACCTGCCCTTTTGACGATTTGGAAGCGCTATATGAGGAGATGCCGGCCGCCTGTCCACAAGCTATACCCAAGTTAGTTTATACAGCGGGCCACATAAACGATTGTTTCGAAGCCTTTGATTTACTGCACAACAAAACCGGCGATGTGATTGTACTTTGCATGGGTGAGGCAGGTCTTATCAGTCGAATATTAGCGAAAAAGCTCGGCGGGTTTCTTACATTTGCCTCGGTTGATGAAGAACACGCTACCGCGCCGGGGCAAATTACGATTGAGCAGTTGAAGATGCTTTACCGCTGGGATTCTATTGACGCCGATACCGAACTTTTCGGCGTAATCGGAAGTCCCGTCGCCCATTCGCTGAGCCCCGCGATTTTCAACGCCTGCTTTAGTGAGCGGGGTGTAAACGGATTGTATGTTCCGTTGCTCGTTGAAGGCGAAAGGAGCGGATTCAACGATTTTCTGGAGAACATCCTGGCCAGAAGCTGGCTCGGCTTTGGTGGCTTTAGCGTAACGATTCCGCACAAGGCCCACGCCCTTGACTATGTAAATGCCGCCGGCGAATTTGTCGGGCCTCTGGCCGAGGATATCGGTGCGGTCAACACGCTCAAGATCGGCATCGGTCCCAGGGTCAGCGGCTCCAACACCGATTACGCCGGCGCGATGGACGCTCTCTGCGCTGCCCTTAAAATTGACAAACACGGCCTGCACGATATGACCGTTGCCGTCGTGGGAGCCGGCGGAGCAGCACGGGCGGTAGTGGCAGGCCTTACCGATGTGGGGGCCGAGGTTACAATCTACAATCGCACGGTCGCAAAGGCCCGGGCCTTAAGCAAGGAGTTCAGATGCAAATACGCCCCGCTTGACGCCCTGAGCCAAATGGAAGCACAGGTAGTCATAAATTGCACAAGTATCGGAATGTACCCCGACGTGGATGCAACGCCCGTACCCGCCGAGCGCCTTAATGCCGACATGACCGTCTTTGACACAGTCTATAATCCCGCCGAGACGCTTCTCTTGAAGCAGGCCGCAAAGGCCGGTGCAAAAACTATAAGCGGTGTAGAGATGTTCATCCGCCAGGCAATGGCACAGTACAAACTGTTCATCGGCACAGACACCGCCGACCCCCCCGAAAAAACCATGCGAAAAACCATTCTTAGTTGTCTTTCAAAGGAAAACCGGATAGAATGATGTTTTTCAGGAACTATATTTATGACAAAACAATCGATTCTTGAAAATCTCAAGGACCTCCGGCCGGTAGTTCGCAATAGATTCCGTGCGGACATAAAAGGTATCTTCGGCTCATATGCTCGCGGCGAACAAGACGCTGGCAGTGATATCGATATGCTGGTTGATTTCGATGCCGGTGCCGACTTGTTTGACTTTGTAGGACTGTCTGATTTTCTCGAGGAGAGGCTGAACTGTTCAGTTGACGTAGTTCCGATTCGCTCGATAAGAGAGGAGATAAAAGCGCAAGTTCTCGGGGAGGCAATTTATATATGAGGGATGGCAGTCTGTATCTAAGGGATATTCTGGCGGCTATTGAGGCGATTGAAGCTTTCGTCGAAGACATAGATTTCAACAGTTTCAAGGATGACGACAAAACCACCAGTGCCGTAATTCGCAAGTTCGAGATCATTGGGGAGGCGTCTAAGAATGTTCCTGACCGGATCAAAGAACAATACCCTTCGATACCATGGAAAGATATGGCAGGGATGAGAGACAGGTTGATCCATTTCTACTTTGGCGTGGATTACCAGCTTGTGTGGGAAACAATAAAAAACAGAATACCCGTAATAAAACCGCTGCTATCCCAAATCCTCGAAGACCTTGAGTCCTGATTGGGTTTGTGGCAAGGCAGGCCTATGCCAGAGTAGCCAACGAAACCGGTAATCTATCTGAAAAAATCATGCGAAAGAACGTTCATGCTTGTCTCTCTCACCAGTAACTTGTACAATGTTGTCATTGTAAAACTTAATTATTCAGTGCTTTTTTGAGAAAGGACCAGAAATGGGATTCAGAAATTGATTTTGGAGGGCTTTTACAACTCTGCCTATTTTAGCCTTGTGCTTCATTCCCGTAGCAAGGGCACAAAACGCTCGAGATATTGCAAAAAATGCATTCCCCTCGGTTGTAATGCTTGTGATGCATGACGATAATGGTCAGCCGCTTTCGTTAGGTAGCGGGTTTTTTGTAAAAGAAAACGTAGTTGCTACAAATCTTCACGTTGTGGAGGTGGCAGCAGGAGGTTACGCTAAGATCGTTGGAGCAAAACCGAAGTATGATATAGTAGGGTATGTAGCCATTGACAAACGAAGTGATTTAGTGCTTCTGAAGATAAAAGATGTTAAGGCTCCAACCTTGTCTCTTGGCGATGGCAACAAAGTTGCAATAGGAGATGAATTATTTGTTGTTGGTAATCCTAAAGGGTTAGAAGGCACTTTTTCAAAGGGAATTGTTAGCGCTATCAGAACGGTCGGTCAAAACTCTATTTTGCAGATAACAGCTCCAATATCTCCAGGCAGTAGCGGTGGACCTGTGCTGGACGAACAAGGAAAAGTTATTGGCGTTGCTGTGGCCACATCACGAAATTACAGTCCTAATCTTGCCGCTTCGTCTTCGAGACCGTAACGTTTCATCTTCTTGTACAGTGTGGTCCGGTTAATCTGCAGGGCCCTGGCGGTGTTTTGCCTGTTCCAGTTGTTGGCGTCGAGCGCGGCGCGGATAGCGGTCTTTTCCGGCTCGGCAAGGACCTCTTTCAATCCCATCTGCTTAAAGCCGGGCCCGGTGGCAACACGACTTTGCATCACCAGTGCCGGCGGCAGGTCATCTATACCGATCCGCGCACCCTTGCACAGCAGGACCGCCCTTTCCATGACGTTTTCCAACTCGCGCACATTGCCGGGCCATGCATAACGCTGCAGGCATTCCATCGCCTCGGGGACTATTTCGCGTTTTTCCTTGCCGTGGGTCCGGCAGAATTGGCTAAGGAAATGCTCGGTAAGCAGCGGTATGTCGCCGATTCTGTCGGCTAACGGCGGCAGATGAATCGTAACTACATTGATTCGATAGTAAAGGTCTTCTCTGAACCGGCCGGCCTTGACCTCCTCGACAAGGTTGCTGTTTGACGCCAGAACAATGCGGGTGTCAACTGTGATGGTCTTATTGCTGCCCACCGCCTCAAACTGCCGGTCCTGAAGAACGCGCAGCAGCTTTACCTGCATGGCAGGCGATGCGACCGAAATCTCATCAAGAAAGACGGTGCCGCCGTCGGCAGCTAAGAATTTGCCGTCTTTGTCCCTTACAGCTCCGGTGAAGGCACCTCTTACGTGGCCAAACAACTCGCTCTCTAACAATGTCTCCGGCAGGGCTCCGCAGCTAACCTCAACAAAGGCCTTATCACTTCGGGATGAATGGTAGTGAATAGCTCTTGCCAACATGCTCTTGCCGGTGCCGGAGGCTCCCGTCATCAATATCGTTGTCGTGGTGTCGGCCACGGCTTCTATAAGGTCGAAGATTTTGGCCATCTTGTAGTCCTGGCTGATAATATTATCCAAGGTGTACTTCTGTTCGAGTTGCCCTCGCAACTGGCGGTTCTCGCTCAGAAGGGTTTGCTGCCGCAGCGCCCGCTCAACACCTAAGAGCAGATCATCGTCAACGATCGGCTTGGTGAGGTAGTCATAGGCGCCCATCTTGATTGCTTCAACAGCGCTTTCAATAGTCCCGTAGCCGGTGATGATGATGACGACCGTTTGGGGATAGTTCTTCCTGACGACCGATAACAGTTCGAAGCCGGAGCCGTCGGGTATGTTCACATCCGCGATAACGAGTGAGAAAGACTGCCTTTGCAGAGCGGCGGCGGCTTCCTTGAAAGACTCGGCTGCGGTAGCGGCGTAGCCTTCAAGACTCAGAAACTCACATAAGGAATCAAGGATTATCCGGTCATCGTCAACAACAAGAATTTTCGCTTTTGCCATTATATTTGCCCTATTAGCCTCTCGGTGAATTTTCCTGCGCGAGTGGCAGACGAACAGTGAATACGCTGCCGCCCTCGGGGACGTTTCGGGCTGTTATCCGGCCATCGTACTTTTCAACAATATCTTTGCATATTGCCAGCCCGAGGCCCAGCCCTGCGCCTCGGCCGCGGCGTTTTGTTGTAAAGAAAGGTTCAAATATAACTTCGGCGTTTTCGGGGGCAAAGCCGGGGCCCGTATCACGAAACTCTATCGTCAGCATGTCATCGCTATCGGATATCGTAATTCTCAATTGGCCCGCACCTTCCATGGCATCAGCGGCGTTCTTAATCAGATTGCTGAACACCTGAAACAGGTTCGAGCCTCTGAACCTCGGCATATCGCCGGCAAAGTCTCGAATGACCTGAACGTCTATGCCCTTGGCCTGCGATTCCATGGCCTTGACGGCCGCTTCAACAATCCGATCGACCGGCCCGCGCTCAAAGGCCGGATACGTACAGCGGGAAAATTCCAGCAGCTCGCTGATAATCTGAACCATGCGTGTCAGGCCTGCGCGGCACTGATGGAGGTACTGGGTGGCCTTTTCGAGGTCCTGCTTGTCAATAACGCGTATTGCAAGATTAAGGTATCTGAGAATCCCGTCCATGGGATTGTTCAGCTCGTGTGCCACTTTGCTGGCGACCTTGCCTACAGCCGCGAACCGCTCGGCCTGGGCCAGTTGACCCTCGATATCAGCTTTTTCGGTCACATCCTCGATAACCACCACTGCGCCGATGACCTGTTGGGTTGATATTTCCTTTAGCGGTGTGCAGACTATGTGCAGAAGCCTCTTTCGCCCGTCAAAGTTGTACCTTACCGCCTTAAAATCACCGTTGCAGCCGGTCGTGATGGTCGATTTGAGCAACTTCGTCCAGTTGCCCCAGACTTTGGCATCGGTGCCGGCGGCGAGGGACCGGTCAATGTATTCGCCGAGGTCAACAAGCTGGTCAGCCCGGCTGTTGGCCCGGATTATCCTGAGCTTTCGGTCAAAGGCCACGACTCCGGTGCAAACCGATTCGATTATCGACTCGGCCAAGTTTGGGGAACTGAACGCCTCAGATGCAGAGTGTTGCTGTCGCTCATGCTCAGCTTTTGTCGATTTATCAGGTTGTTTTTGGTTTTGTGCGCTCATTTGCAGTCATTTAACTCTGATAGCCAGGTTCTGTTAAGTGCCTGTGTTGCAAAAAAACAACATTTCTGTTTCCTTTTCGGAATAAAGGGGGACGCACTTAAACAAACATAACGCCTTGCTCATCCGATAAATAGGTAAGCACCGATATGGTGGCAAAACGGCAACATTGTGAATAATTTTGTACAAAAGCTGCAGTACCTGGCTCCATGTTGCTGTTTGTCAACGTTTCTGACACTCAGGCGGGAAGATTTTATGCCTGAACTGAACAGGGGCCACTTAACCTGATTATCTACAAGAGCTTGGGAATGTTAATTTAGGGCATTTTGCCGCAGGTCGTTTTGGTATGGGGCTTGCTAATGATTTTTGATTAGGTAAGATAGAGGATATATTTAATGACCTCCATTTAGGCAGGGACGCTTATGAAGGAAGATAAGGACAGAAGAAGATATCAGCGCCAGCCGCTCAGGCTTACCGTGCTGTGCCAGAAGGTCGGCCAACTCGGCGGCACGGTTTATGCGGGTAATACCGTTAATGTAAGCCCAGGCGGCGTGTTGGCCGAGTTCGGCGATTGTAATCTGGAAGACGGGGAATTGGTGAGCGTTGACATGACGGTTCCACCCACCGAAGGACTGCTGGAATATGGCGGCAGATTATCCAGCTACGCCAGAGTCATCAGGGTTGACCAGCCGCACTCGTTAGCAACGACCCAATCTCGCTCGATAACGCAGGCAGTGGCGCTGGAGTTTTGCGAGTCGCCAAAATTGCGGGTGTAACCTTCAAGTCGTGGCTTAGATAAAACCGGCAAGTCGTGGCTTGAATAAAAACCCAAGTCGTGGCTTGAAGGGTAAATGGGGAAGGTTTCCGCGTCGGCGAGAATCCCGGCCAAAGGACGGAAAGAAACGTCGAACCCCGAAGGTCGGGATTTCGCGTTGCTTAACATCGAACTTCAAATAACGAAGTGGTTGATATTGCCACGTGTTACGATTAAAAATTGTAGATTTGATATTGTATATTGAGGTTGATTCTTTGCTACGGTCGGGGGGGCCGCACAGTTCGTAGTTCTTAGTTCATGGTTCGCAGACAAGATAGATTTTCTTTCGCCCTTTCAGGGCTTTTTGTTTTTGTGGGTCACATATTACCCAGGGTGGCGTTTCGCTTACCATAGGAGTCTGTCCGAGTAATAATTGAAAGCGTTTTACATCGATGATATAATGCCTCCGAACATCAATAAATGAATCAAGGTTTTTGGGAGACTCAAGGATGACCAAAACATATCGGCCATGGAACCCTAATCAGCAATATCTTCTTCCGCCATCTGTCCAGGACCGGCTGCCGGAGAACGACTTGGTTTATTTTGTACTCGATACCGTCAACGAGCTGGACATATCTGCCATTACGAACAAATATGAGCAGGAAAACCGACTCAAAGAAGAGATTCATCAGTTACTCAGCAAAGCTCAGGCAACTGATGAACGGGAGGACCAGAAGTACGGTGTTGACAGGCGTGGCGATGAATTACCAGAAGAATTGGCTCGCCGTCAAAGTCGTCTCAAACACATTCAAGAAGCGAAAAAGGCATTGGAAGCCGAAGCCAAGGCGGCTGCACAACAGGCACAGAGAAAACATCAAGGTCGTTTTGGCCGGTAAATGTGTAACTTTGGGCATGGAGAGATTTTGAACCTTGAAAATTTCAGTCGAAAGTCGGAAATAGAAAAAAAGGCGTTGCTTGAATCAATTACTCGGACAGACTCCTAGTATATCATCGCCACTTCTTATTACTGATGTGAAGTATGTGCAATTGTCCGACTGGTACCAAAGATGGCTTGAGCATCTTGGGTTGCTGTAAAATGCTCGACAAACAGCATATCTGGCGTGGTGCTGACAGACGGAAACAACCATGATCACAAAAGCCCGCAGAGGCATCAAAAATCCACTTATAACCTCCAGATGCATCAAGAATCAGGAAAAAACGTGAATTTTCTTGACATTTCATTCCAGATCGGGTAAAGTTATGTGAGTCTTGTGCGTTCTCACGCGGCGTTTACGGAAGATAACAAGAGAACTCTTCGCCCTTCTCCGCCGAGCTTCTTTCACGGAGAATTCGGCGACTGAAGATTTTAGGAGGAGCCACTATGAAATATGCAAGTATATTTCTGGTACTATCTGCTTTACCAATCGTTTGCTTTGGTTATTCAACAGCAGATTTCAACAGAGACGAGATTGTCGATTTGGAAGATTACTCCGAATTTGCATATCAATGGTTACAAGGGCCCGAATCCCTGCCCGAGGCACAACAGCCCGTGTCTTTAGCTACTTATGTGATCGCCGCAAACAGTGCACTTGAGCACGTGAAGGCACGAGCAGACTTTATTTGTGACGGGACAGATGACCAGATACAGATACAGCAAGCCATTGATTCTATGACTTCAATTGGAGGGACAATCTATCTTACGGAAGGTGAATACTATATCTCAGACACTATAACAGTAGATAAACCGGTTTTCTTAAGAGGGGCAGGGGTCAATTGGCATTATCGTGGAGGTCTGACGAGAATCTATCCTGTTGATGGAATCGACGGCCCAATCATTGATTCTGTGGGCAATTATTATCTCGGAGGAATATTTGATATTGGTTTTGACGGGTATTTCATGACCGACGAACCAAACTATCCGGCAGTGCTCATCCGGGCTACCGGGGGGGACTACCACATTGAACGAAGCGGGTTCTATTACCTGAAGTTTCTAAATGCAGTTGAGGCACAATGTCATAATGTATGGATTTACGATACTTGCTTTGAGGAGATAAAGCATTCAAGCGATGATTGTTACGCAGTACATGTCTCAAAAGGTGTAAGAAACAGGATTGTAAATTGTCATTTCCGTAACAACAAGAACTGTATCTGGTTCAGCAGCAGTGGCAGGGAGAACTGGATAAGCGGGTGTGATTTCCATGATACGGACCGGAGTGTATTACGGCTGAGCACAGATTGGGGCGTAGTAAGCAATTCATTTGTTTACAGATATGATGATGCTGATGAAAGCTATCCAATGATCGAAGTGCCCGAAAGTATCGGGCGTTGGAATATTCATGATTGCGAACTAAACGCATATACGGATACACCTATAGTCGAAGTAGCAAGCGGCAAGCTCTTATCCGAATTTACTTTCCACAACAATCGTATCCGCAATTTTCAAGGCTCAGCAACTGATATGTTCTCCGGTAACATAGTGAACCCACAGGTTAAAGATAATCCGGGATATGCTACGGAAAACGGAGGTGGGGCTTTGGTCGCAAACGGCAATACAATTGCTCACGGACTTGTTTCTATGCCCATCATAGTGAATCTAACCACCTCGGACGCCAATCACCTTGTTGCGGTCACGACAACAGATGACGGCTATATAACCGTTGGCCTAAAAGATAACGCCGGAAACAATGTTAACACACCTGAACTGGTCTATTGGTATGCGGCATGTCAATAGAAACGAGGTGTGAAAAAAAGCAACGCATTTCTGCGTGATTGTTTGTTGGGCTCCCCCATGGTAGTGCTATATCCTCCACGTTCCTCCCGTAGCGATTAGCATTAGCGTATCATGTTACCTACTACCGGATTCATAGAACCTTTGGCTTTGATGAACTTGGTAAAGTAATCAGAGACTTCCAGCAGTAAAGGCAGTGGGTCCCGAACTATAAAATCATCGTGATAGCATTTTCTCTCGGGAATAAGAAGCCTCAGGGCTTCTTGGAACTTGTCTTGCTTAATCAGTTCTACAAATGCCAGGCAATCTCCGATTAGCCATCTGCACTTTATCTTCCGATTTTGAATCACGCCCGGGTCAACGTTACCTCTGCCCAGAGCGGTAAGGTACCAGAGATAGGGGAAATCAAGCCCGGAAAACATAGCCAGCGCTAAAGCGCCCCAGAGTCTCGGATTGATTTCTATCAATCTGAACTCGCCGTTTTTATCTGCGACGAAATCCAGATGCGCTACTCCGTGCCACTCTAACTTGTCCATTATTGAGATGGCCTTAGATATTAGCTGGTGGTTATCATAAGTCTCACGCAGTGTAGAAGTACCGAACTTGCCTTGTTCTTTACACCGCAAATACCTTTCAGAAAAAGATGCGATACACCGCCCATGGTCATACAGTACGCATACTCCCGCAGCCTCTCCAGGCAAAAACTCCTGGACGATGGGCCATCTTTCGTGAAATAAACCAAATGTTTGAACAAGCTCTTTAAACATATCAGCCTGTTCATGCTTATCGTGCACTATACGAACACCCTTGGCACTATTTCCTGTTCTTGCTTTTATAACTATGGGGTAGGTAGTGGTCCTTGCCAGTTTTTTTAATTCCGCCAGCGATGCGACTTCAGTAGTATCAGGCACGGGACATCCGGCTTTTTGGGCCATGTCAAGAACAGTAAATTTGTCTTCAGCTATGCTATAACTATCCCACTCAGGCAGGGCAATGTGTACACCTGAAGGCAGGTCATCCCTGTGCCTGCTGAATATCCCCACATCTTCGTGGCCAGGCAGCAAGACTTTAGCCCCGGTTCTTTTTAGAGCTTCACAAGTTAGCTCGAAATATCTTTTCGGCTCAACAAAGAAGTCGGGCAGTCTGGTAAACGACTTGCAATACCTCGAAAACCGCGACATAGCCAACGGAGAAGCATCGCCAACATGAACATCTATACCTCGCCGTCCTAATGACAAAACCACAGCATAAGAGCTACGGCACCACCCGTATGTCACAAATGCGGAAAGATCATCGACATTCTTTGTTTTTGGTATCTTCGAAATCATCATTCATAAACTTCTGGACTTTGCGAAGCATGCACAACTACCTATGAAACGGCAACCTTCGAACATTCTGATAACACCCTTCACTTCTCGCAACTTCTCCTTATCTCCTCTTGCTTTAAAACGGCTCCAACATTATCCAAGAAACTATTGGCCCATTTATCGCAAAGTAACCCCACCGTATTTCTAAAAGGATACGCCATTTTAACCATTATCTTAAACTTGCCTGTATATGCCACATAAAGAATCGCGTATTCCTTCGAAAAGCCAAATACCTTCATCAGATGTTCTTGAATGTTGGTTTTATGATGAATACTTCGAGAGCCGTCCAAAACGTAATCCATCTTTTTTTTATTCAGATAATAATCCAAAATCCCATCGAGAAGTCCATAGCTTGAATACTTCTTCAGAAAGGCCGGTACATGCCTGATGTTAGACAACCAAACCGCATTATTTTGAATATAGTTCTCAGAATAACTGACAAGAATATCTTTATAAAAACATCCGATATATTCCAATACCCCCGGCAATTTATGTGCGGTCTCAGCCCGATTTTTTAATTCTTGTTGCGACTCCACATAAACTTTACCTTTGTAGCGGATAGTTGCTAATTGAGCAACTTTAGGACATTCAGAGACGACTTCATCGGAGGTTAAAGGGCGTATTGTATAAAACTTCTTCCCTTGTCTGATCATCCAGCGCTTCTTTTTATCCTTAATATGCCCAATATCCCAAGGGCCTCTTTTAAGAACATACCACCATTCGCTGTTTTGCTCTCTTCCAAATGCCCTGTCCCACCTGGCAAAAGGCCGGCCTGATACCCTTAATACCTCCTTTGCTACTTCTGTGGATATCTGGGGGATACAGTGTGGCAAATAGGCCGGTATCATAAAGCCTTGATATTCATACCAATCAATACATCCAACCGTAATCACATAATTGCCCGAATTCTTCAAAAACTGGGCATATTTATTTTCACAAGTTTCCGCCGTCATCTATAGAAATCCCCTGCAGCGATAGTACTACTCTCAAGTACCTAATCAGTTCTGAGAAATAATTTTCACCATTTCTTCCAAGTTGTGCATATTCAATCCCGGCCCGGTCGGTAAATGTACCAGTTGGCTGATCATTTTCTCTGCTCTTGGACAGCTTCCTCGGTGATAATCAACTTTGACCAGGTCATCTTCCTGTAATGGATGTACTGGGCCCATGTACCACCCTGCTATATCAAGTTTATGTTTGCGAGCTTGCTGCACTATCTTTGATTTGTAAGTTGTCAGTATCGGATATCTTAGCATTGTAACATCCGCCTCATCCGGCTTGGGCCAAAGAGTCAGTCCCACTCTATTGAAATGCTCTTCAATAATTTCGGCATTTTGTCGCCGCAGTTGTTGAAGCTTAGGCCAGTTCTCCATCTGTTTCAAGCCCGCTTTGGCTGTCATCTTCCCAATAAATCTAACATATCTAGGATAGAGGCAAAACTCACTTTTTAGCTCAAACGCCTCTTTAATAATACCGATATCCCGCAGTTGCCTATACGTATATCGCAGGTATCCTTCTAATTGTGATCCGCTTAGAAATGAATATACGCGCCGTTGGCACTCTAAGATAAGTTCTGACTTTGCAAGCACAGGCAATGCAAGGTACTCTATTCGTTGATCTACCTCATCAAGCAATTCTTTGGAGTTTACGGTCAACATTCCACCTTGTCCGGTTGTGTAGGGTTTGCCCCATTCCGAACTATATATCGCCCCTTCTCCAAAGCTACCTAACGCCCGGCCTTTCCACGAGCAACCAAAAGAGTGAGCGCAATCTTCAACCACTTCCGCCCCAATTTCGCTACAAGCCGATAAAAGCTGCTCGAATCGGCCGGGAATTCCAAACGTATGCTGCAGTATTACCACCTTGAGGGAACCCACTTCTTGACGAAGAACCTCTTGTGGCTCTATACACAAATATTCATCCACATCTAAATAGACTGGTATTGCACCACAGACTTTAACTGCTTCTATTACACTGAGGCAAGTGAAACCGCAGACACCTACTTTGTCACCCTCATTTACCTCAAGTGCTTTTAACAATATCACCAACGCGTGGCGGCCAAGCCCAAAAGCTCTTGCGCCTACAACTCCTACCAACTTTCTGAATGCTTCTTCATATTCTCTTCGCCATCGATTGTCCATATTCGTCAATCCACCAGTCCGTATTTTTCAACCAGAGCATCCAATGCCACGGCGATTCTATGCGTGTCTTCGTCCTGATCGCGGATAACACGACGAGCGTGAAACGATTCCGGTATTTTTACATCTGTCCTGCAATTGAACGAGAATCCTCGATCTGAGAAACACTTCACAAGCTTTTCCAGAAATTGTTGAGGGGAACGGCAGGTTTCGTAGTAATCGGTTTCTAAGATTATATCTGAATACTGCTCCTTTATTTCATTAATCCTACGGTTGATGAAAAACGCTTGTCGAGCAACCTTTTCATAAGGTGTTTGTCCGGGTTCTGACAAGGATTCTTTTGGTGTAGCGGAGAATATCTCAACAAAGGTGCCATCGCTTTTTCTCATCCCCATCAACATTGAGCGAGCCGCAGCAAGCATATCCCTTTTAACGAGAACGATGAGGCACTTATCGAAAATTGAAACAAGCTCATCCAAATAAAAGGCATGTGCCTGAAAGCCCGCAAGAAAAGGCCGGCCATCTATCCTGTAAATAGCATTCATTACCTTTATAAATCTTTGTAAACGTACTTTGTCCGGTTTGGGTTTGATTTCTTTTAAATTCTGATCGCACCAATAGTGCCAGAAGTAATAAGCCTGTGCCGGACCGTTTAATCCTGCGATAAAACCAAAGTCTGAACGATAATCTGAAATATATGCACGAGTAATCCACTTTGATATCCAGTATCCAACCAAAGGAGAACGGTAAAAAAGATAATGAAGATTGTTGATCAGCATCACATCGATCGCTTGTGTTATGAGTTGGAAGGTAAGAGTCGTACCGCTGCGCGGAATTCCGCAAACTGCGATAAAAGGCATATTGCTTTTAGTATCGTCTGGCTCGTTTCGAATGAGTAATGACTCAATAGCCCTACAAAGGCCACTGTCCATTTTCTGGAACAGATACCCTACTTTCTTTTGTATTGAGCCTATTCCCATCCTTTAACTCCTCTGCTAACGCCGTATTAAAGCTTTAGAAAATCCATACAAGATGAACTTCTTGCTAAATAAGATCAAGAATCACCCTCAGCCCGATCAATCCAGACAGCAATCCATTCCTCAGACACCTTTTTTTCACTCCAGCCAAGCTTCCTGAACAGCTTCAAGCAGGGCAGATTGTCCGGAGCTATCCGCCCCCGCACTTGCGACGCGCCTTTTTCAAAAAGCCGGTCGGCAAAATAGTTTGCAAGTTTGGCAGCGTTGCCACCACTTCGCCACTGCGTGTGAACCGCAATAGGCATAAATATCGCCACCGGGCCTGTTGGCGGCGGTAAAACTAAATTACCTGGAGCACCGTTACGCTTTTCAAAAAACATACCGCCGATTTTGCGAAGATGCGATCCTACCACTCTTCTGATAGTGGTGCTTACGAAAAGACCTTTAAATATGTGCCAGACAAATTTGAAAAAACGACGCCGCACAAATCTGCGATTGAATCCGGCCTTAACAGTGCCAACAGCGAATCCCACAATACGCCCCGACATAGGCTCCTCGAGGACTGCTCCAAGGCTTTCGGGCTCTTGCACAAACTGGGCATAGTAAGACCTGACGACATCCCGGCTCAATACAGAAAAAATAGAAACCGAAGCCGGAAAGCAATGTCTGTGTACCTCAACAACTCCATCCACGTCTTCAAGAGTCATATCTCGTACTCTTGGCTGTTCTGCCACCTCTTTTATCTTACCTTCCTATGACAAAACACACGTTTGTTGTTGCGGTACCACCAATATTCAGCGTGGCCACCTTCTTTGCGCCGCCAACTTGATAATCCCCGGCGGTTTCAGTAACTTGTTTATATGCGTCAAGTAATTGTCGTGCTCCAGTCACTCCAACAGGATGTCCACAACCGATAAGCCCGCCCGAAGGATTGACGGGGAGCTTGCCACCCATCTCTATGGTTCCCTCTTCTATTGCTCTCCACGATTGCCCCGCTTCAGTAAGTCCAAAGTGGTCGATCGCCATGTACTCCGAGGTTGTAAAGCAATCGTGTGTTTCTATGACATCAAGCTCCCAACAATCCGCTATACCAGCTCGTCTGTAAGCATCCAATATCGCTTGACGAGTAATAGGTAACACGTACTCGTCCTGGGCGGAGTCAGCTACTTTCTGTGCAAATTCAATCGGGGCCGTTGTGTGACCCCAGCCTAAGATTCTCGGAATCCGGGTGATATTAAGGTTTCTTTTTGTTGCATATTCCTGAGCAAAATCAGCCGAAGCAAGATACAAACACACCGCCCCGTCTGTTACCTGAGAACAATCGGTAACCTTAATCCTGCCTTTGACTACCGAATTGTACCGACCCAGTCTCCTTGCGTGTTCAAAATTCATGAACCAGTTGCGCGTCTGGGCATTCGGATTGTTCCTGGCGTTGCTGTAATTAACGTCAGAAATTCTTGCCAGATATTTGTCATCGAGTCCATATCTTTTGTCGTACTCATCCCCAAGTTTGCCAAAAAGTTTAGGAAAGGGTAGCTCTATTCCCTCACATTCTTTTTCATACCAGGCGGCAGTACCTAAAAATTGGCCCCCCTTGGCAGAGCTTACGGTTTTCATCTGTTCAACACCAACGACGCATATTAAATCGTAGATGCCAGCCTGTATATAGACCATGGCCGAAAGGGCAGCTACCGCGCTGGCAGCACACGCTGCTTCAAAACGCATCGTTGGCAGACCCTGAAAGCACGGATCAAAATCAACAAAGAATGCACCAAGATGTGCCTGCATACAGTACAGCTCCGCCGCAAAATTACCGATAAACGCGGCGCCGATTTGGGCAGGCTCAATACCCGTCACCGCCAAGCTGCCTTCATAAGCCTCGCGCATCATCGCGGCAATATGCTTGTTCTCCCTACTCCAGTTCCTCGCAAAATCTGTTTGATAGCCGCCTAATATAAATACCTGCTTATTATCCACTCACTATCCTCTATCATCATTTATCATTTATCGAGCCGGAAAGTACTTGCCCGCATCAAGCATCAGGCTTTTTCTATCCTCTGCATTCTTCAACGCATCCGGTACCTCAAACTCTTTCTTTTCCAGTAGCTCAATGACATATTCTTTGCCACCGAGCATACTCACAATCAGACTCGGCGGAGCCCAGTTGAATCCAAAGGACATCACTCTGTCAATTCCATCTATGCCAAAATCAGACTCGGTGACTTCACCGATGCGCGAATAAGAGTATACTATGTACACGCAGAGAATGTCCTTGACTATCTCAGCTTCTCTGCCGGAGACCGTTTTGATAATCTCAAACGCGTCTCGGTATCTGCCCATGTGGACAAAATGCTTGGCTTTCTCAACAAAACCAATGTGGGGCTCTATTGCCGGCACATACTCACAACTTGCCGGATCAATAAATTCGCTCCTGCCGCTTTCAAGTTTCCTATAAAAACCGCCTCTATCAGGCGTCTTGTTACCCAAGAAGCCATTTTGAATCATCTTGTTGACGTACCCAGGCGGAACAAGGCTGTGCCGCATCTCGTCGCTGGTGTTATTGTACAAGTTCTCGATAATGGCCTTGTGAATGTCCAATCCGACCAAATCAATAGTCGCCAAAGGCGGCATCTGCCTGCCCGTATAAGGCCCAATCAGGTAATCCATCATCTCTACGCCGTACACGGCAGCCAACGCCGTAATCCGATTAAGAAGCAAAAAGGCTATCCGGTTACCTGCAAATCCTGCAACGTTCTTGACAGGAATGACCACCCGCCGAAACCGGTGCTTCAGGAAATCCTCCATAAAGCCAACAATTTCGGGGTCAGTATCGGATTGGCCTGTAATCTCACAAGCCAACATCTTACCGGGAGGATTATAGAAATGTGTAGAGAGGAAGTTTTTCCTGAAATTCCGAGACCTGCCCTTCGGCAGAATTTCCAGAGGCAAGCTCGATGTCACGGAACTCACGATAGTATCCGGCCTCTTGCATCCGTCTATCATCTCATACATTCTTTGCTTTATCGCAAGGTCCTCACTGACACACTCAATAATCCAATCCGCCCCTTTTAGCGCATCTTCGAACAAATGGTCATAATCACCACATACGATATTTCGGCTTATCACTTCCGAGCGAGCCTGGGCAATCGCCCTCTGCAGGCCGCGTTTCGCACCTTCAGCGGTCCGGCTCAGAAAATAAACCTTTATCCCATGCTGCGCAACAAGACCGCCCACCAAACTGCCTATGGTGCCACCAGAGCCGAGAACAGCAACATTATTTATGCTCTCAATCATGCAAAGCAATCCTTGAACTCCTGACGCGCCTATTTGCCTGGTACACGCCGCACTTTTAGCGAACCGCCATAATTTCGACCAGCTACAACAAAAGTAGATGAGTCCGGTGCAAATGCCAAGTTATTAAGCCCTCGGCAACCTCCCATGACACCAAGTCGCTTGCTCGTTCTCGTATCCCAGAAATAGATTTTATTGCCGGGGTTCACACCGGCTGCCACCACAAATCCATCGGGGCTAACCTCAGTACACGTAACTCGCTGCTCATTAAATGAAACCGTCAGTTGCTCCTCATCTATGAGCAACTTTCTTACTGTCTTTCCGGAATCCGTTTCGAAACAATACAAATACCTGCCCTCTCCACCGGCATAGAGCACCTTATCGTCCGGCGAAAAGGCAATTTCCGTAATATCTGCCGATGTTTCTATCGATTTTTCCCAAAGCAATTTCTTCTGAGCGACATCAACTGTTCCAACCCAGCCGACATCGTTTTTCTGCCCGACAACTGCAATAAATGCACCATCATTCGATATGGCCAACCCATACAGTGACAAACTATTATCTTTTTTGTCTATTGTCGCGACCGGAAGAAGTTTGTCGAAATCAGGTCGAATTGTTTCGAGACGAATACGACCATACGGACTGGAATTTTGGCTGGTTTCGCCTTTTTGTTCAAAACCAAAAGCTGCTCGGCCTACGCGATTAATGCTTAAGTGCTTACATAGCCAACCGTCCTCTATAGACAATTGTTTTTGTTTACTGTTATTTTCAAAATCGCTTATTATAATAGTGTTGGAATTATTAGCAGAAACCAAGACAAGTTTATCAGCAGGTAAAACCGCCACATTAGCCGCCTTCACGGAGATAATTTTCGCTTTATCTTCCAACTCTTTCCAATTCCAGAGGTAAATTTCGCTTCGATTAGAAACAGCTACAAGCGAATCGCGAACTGTGTAGAGTTTTTGGATACCATCGTCAGGAGCATCAAGTTCCTGCACAAGCGGTGACCTGTAATTGGCAATAAACATTACGCCCACAATCACAAGAAAGCCCACGAAAAACAAAAGTACCGGAGACTTCTTTTTATTTGGCGAATCAGCCATAACAACCACCTGTTAAGGTATCCGGTAAATTATACACCGGCAGACATTGGTTATTTGTCTTTAGTTTCATCCAGTTTAACCGAATTGATGCCGCAGGGACAAGATTTAGCTGATTCTATAACCTGGCTGATAGTAGAAAATTTGAATTCCGACAAAAGTTTTCTTAGCTTGCAAGGCATGGATTTCCGGTTTCGCGCTGCAAATTTCAAGTGTCTGAAAACCCGTTTCTTCTTTTCTTTGGAAAGATGACTAAATGACAAAGGGTAAATCCCTGTCGCAAATTCGTATGGGTGCATATATACGATAGCAGGGCGGTGTTTCTGAATAAGTTTAATCATAAAGCTCGAGAGGCAATATGGGAAATGTCGAATATACCCTCCGCCGGTAACAAAACCTTTTCCAATGACAGGAAAATTCACTACCGTCATCGGCACTTCAATGATACTGCTCCCGCTGTGTAAATCAATTCTGCAAATATCCCTACTAAAGCCCGGCCACCCGTAACGACTGTTTTTGCAGGGTACAATGCTTGAATCATAAACAAAACCTTCTTCGGCTAAAACTTCCAAAGCCCAACTGGTTTTTGGTATTACAGAAAAAGCCGGCGCCCGATAGCCAGGCACGGGTGCAGAGATAATATCTTCCAGCAACTTTTTTACATCAGCAACCTCGCTGCGAAACTCTTCCTTAGTCAGCTTGAAAATCTGTTTGTGCGAGAAACCATGCACCCCGATTTCATGCTTATCATCAGCAATCTGCCTTATCAGCGATGGAAATTTCTGTGCCACATTCCCAAGTACAAAAAAGGTTGCTCGGATATTTCGCCCTTCGAGAGTTTTGAGTACCCAATCGGTATCTCTCACTATGGTATCTGTTAGTTCTATCTCTCTGAACAGCCAGTCACGGGAAAAAATGCTCCAGCCGTCTTCAACATCAAAAGAAAGAGCATTTAACATATTATCCTATCTCCGCATGACAAACTCAATACAACCCACTACCGAGACAACGAGAGGCTGACACTCGCCATACGCAGTCTCTTCTGACCTGATTAAATACCCTCTCCTACGCCAAAAAAGCCCCTTTTGCCCTCGATTATCCTGAATCTCACAAAAGGTGCTTCCTTATATAAGTGCTCTAATTGTTCAGCGGAATAATAATAAATCGGACATTTTCTAATCCAGTTGTAACGGATATGGCGCTGAATGCCCCAAAAAAACGTGAACTTGGGAAACGATGCCACGAATTTACGAGGAGTCAACCGAGCAATCTTCTTGAATATTGGCTCTGGCTCTTGGATGTAGTCAAAAAATCCCAGTGCCAGCACAATATCAAACGAACGGTCGAACTGATGCGACAGAAAGTCATCGCAAATGAATTCACATTTCTCTGCCACCCCCATCTGTTGGGCCACTTTTTGAGAATATTCAATCATTGATGGAGCAAAATCGACTCCCACTACGCGCTCGGCTCCTCTTTTAACACATTCAATACTGTATCGGCCGCTACCGCAGCCTATATCCAACACTCTTGCCCCGGCAAGGTCTCCGCAGTGTTCGAAGACAAGCCTGTACCTTTCGAAAAGACCCTTACGCAGCCATTTATTTATGACGTACTTAAATCGATTTTCATGTGAATAAAGTGCGTCCCATCGTTTGGGCACCTTATCAAAATACTGTTGTACTTCTTTCTCACTTAATTTCATTCTTCAGACCTCTTCTCAAAATGAGTAAAAGTTGAATGCGTGCAACATCTTCGACGATTTACTGTAAATCAATTTATTCAGCCTTATGCTGGATTGCCTTACCCAAAAGCTCCTCATACAACGCCATATGTTCCTCAATTAGCCTTTCAGAACCAAAAAGCTTTCTAGCTCGTTTGCCGCCCTCGTGTCCCAACTTGTTTCGCAATTCGGCGCTCCGGGCCAGTTTCAATATTGCTTCAGCAAACTGCTTGTTGTTATCCTTTTCTACGAGCAGCCCTGTAACATTATCCACAACAGCATCCACACAACCGGTGACTTTGGTGGCAATAGTAGGCAATCCCAACGCCGCTGCTTCAATTAGAGTCAAACCAAAACCTTCACGCCGGGAAGGCAATACAACTATATCCATGGCCGCATAAAACGGTACGGGATCTTCGACATATCTCGTATTTTTAATATTATCATTGCTGTTGATTATGCCTATAGTTTTCTGACAGAAGGTTTGACGCACGGTCTCGAAAGCCCCTACCAACAGTAAATAGGAATTTTCCAATTGCTTTTGAACTATTTCAAATGCATAAACCAAACATTTAATTCCTTTATCAGGAATAATCCTGCCCACGTATCCAATAACTATCGCATCCTCGGGGATATTCAACTTCTGTCTGGTCTGCCTGCCTAATGCAGCGGTCCTTTCAGTGCGATTGAATTTCTCCAGATCGATTCCACATGCTGTCCCATCACCGAGAATCTGCATTTTAGAAAGAGGACACAGTTTCTCCTCAAGTACCCGCTGTTTCAGGCTGGGACCAACCACCAGCACATTCGTCGCCGATTTACAGGTTAACCACTCAATCAACCAAAGAAGTTTTTGTTTTGAGCCGGTGAAAGTTTCCAGCAATAATCCATGCATTGTGTATATTCGGGTGGGGACTCGGGCTAAGAACGCTGATACCATACCTACAAGGCCGCCTTTGGGTATATGGGCATGTACTATGTCATACTTTTCCCGACGGAGGTGCCATGTGAGCTTGAGAATTGCGCTCAAATCCTTCATCGGAGACATTCTGCGGGTGATCTCCACCGGCAAAATGGCGCAGCCGAGTTGACCCCTCATCTCGTACAATCGCGGTGTGTCTGAGCTTACGACCGTTACCTTCACTGAATCTTTCATTAGTTGTCTTATCAGGCCACCATAAAAACGCCATAGTGTCCTCGGCACCGAAGATACAAGGCAGATTCTTGGAAAATTCCTTTTATCGCTTTGCTCTGTCATTCTTGCATCGTACCTATTGAATCTTTCCCAGCACTTACGACATCCTCAGATTAGACTGATTATCCAATCTTGTCCTTAATTAGGTCGGCAAATTCAGTAGGGTCTTTGCTCTGAACCAAGAAGCACTCAGACTGATTCACCAGTCTTGCCAATATTTCTTTTTCTCTTTCGACTAAAGCCTCCGGGTCAAACTCAGGGTTGAAATATGAGTAAGCCGTCAGCATCGGGCTTTTCCGGTAGAAAAATTCATAGCGATTCATATTGTAAACCATATCAAACGCAGTTTTCTTGTCCAGAACTTCAACGCCCCCGCTACAACAAGCAAGAATCGCAATGTGGGTCACCCTGGAGCGGTCAAGAATACGTTCCTTTCCTATATAAGTGTCGATGGTCTTGTGTGTTCCGGGAAATGGAAGTATCTCTATCACCGGCAAGAACTTCATGAGTTTCATTCTTAAGGCCATTATTCGACTCATGCTAAGCTCATCATAATAGCGAAAAGTAGAAGTCCAGGGGCATGCATAGATACTTTCACCGTCAGTTACAGCCAGATCCTCCGAGATAAATGATGCATTGTGGTTGAATACTGCCCGCATAGTGGCTAAAGTTTTGCCTGTATTAGGTGGGGCCGTTACGACTACTGTCGCGCCTTGTGTACGGAATGCTGAACAGTGTAATGCACAAAGACTCTTCCTTAATAGCAATACGCAAACCATATCCGTTAAGATATAACCAGGTGAATGTAAGTTGTTAAAACGCCAACGTATGTGTCTGATGTATCTCCTGTTGGCATATATCGCCGGCCTATTTGCCAATAAATCTTTTGCAAGTAACCGCAACTTTGTGCCACCAAAAAAATTTCGCTCATAGAACAAAGCATCTCTGCCTTGCTCCGCCCTCCAATAATGATACTTTTGAAGGCCTTGTTTTTCCCGGCCCTCAGTTGTAAGTGGATCAACAATAAATCTGACGACAAGCCGACATTTGTGAATTTCTTCATCAGAAACAGGCTCCGGAGGATATCCAAACGACCAGCCAATTTTTTCTTTACAATTAGTCTGAATCCCCAAAATATCCTTACATGCAACGTAATTTTTTGCTTCCATAATGTTCTACTTACTCTTAATGATAGTCAATTATAGAACCTTACTGCGCACTGCTGAAATCTCCTGTTTCTTTGCCTAACTCAGCGACCTTCCTATAGAACTCGATGCGACGCCGATTAAGTTTCTCAGCTTCGTATTCCCGGGCTGTTTGCAGATTTCGGGCTGACATTTGCGCGAGCCTGTCGGGGTCACTCAGTACGGAGATAATTTTAGAAGCAAGTGCCACGGCATCTCCAGGTGGCACCAAGTCCTCGGGTGCAAGTAACTCCGGGATTCCACCGACCGCACCACCAATGCACGGTAGTGCTCTGGCCATGGCCTCCACCATCGCTCGCGGAAGCCCCTCAGTACGCGAAGGCAAGAGAAACAGGTCGGCATCGTCGAGTTGCTCAAAGACCGGCTTTCCCGGCGATACTCTGCCAATAAATCTTACGCAATCTGAGATACCCAGTATCTTAGCCCTGTTCTCCATATCCGGGAGGTACTTACCGTCACCGACCATTATCAGCTGGAAATTCAGACCTCGCTTAGCACAAAGTGCCACTGAGTCTACGAGAATATCAGGAGCTTTGATTAAGTGGTCCATACCTCCAACAAAACAAAGTCGCCAGGGTTCCCTCGTTTCAAACTTACTTCTTGCCCTTTCAGTTCTTTTCTCGAGTACCGATTTGTCAATTATAACCTCACCATCAATCGCTACATCAGAAAAATAAGTTGAAAACCCTATTGGCGGGTAACGATCTTGAAGACAATGTGCCGTTACATAGGCAGCAAGCCTTGCCATGCGACACAATCGGCGTAAGCGGACTCTGGCCCTGCGTCGTATGACCGGTCTTAAGAAACACTTTATGCCACCCGGCGCCCCTACCTCCCATGGGTCTCCAACGACCTCCACAGCATAGGGTATCTTTGCCTTTATCAAGTCGTGTCCCAACATACCGCCTATTACCCCGGGAATCCGGAGTATAAACACATCAGCCTCTTCGATAGCTTTCTTAACTATAGCGGCTATCTGGAAATATCGTCTCGTATACTGCCAAGGACCGATATAATAAGGGATAGCTATAAAACGCACGTTCGGACCACTGGCTGGCGGTTTATCCAACTCCTGCTGGTCAATATCACCGACTCGGGCCAAGACGACAACTTCATCAAATACCTGTAAGTATCTACACCAAAAACTATAATCACAAACGGTAGTCGAATATATATTCCCGCTATGTGTACGCAAGAAGCGATTTTGCAAAGCTACCATCACACGCATCTGTCATTTCCCTCCGCAAGACACATTGCCATTGCATACAATAGAAATATCATAAGCCAGCGACATCTGCACAGCCAAGTTTTGCGTTACAGGATATCCTATCAGTCACCATACACCGTATAATCCTCACCTGACCCCACGAGAACATGCTCTTCATCATGACTATAGTCATAATCTTCCAATACTTCTGATTCGCTCATTCGATTTGCAGAGACAAGCTGTTTCCCTTTTACGTACGCCAGATGCGCTAGTATCCATCCCACCATAATGGGATGAACGATAAGCCGCTTACGCGGTGAATCACCTATTATACCTCCACTTGCTATGTATGAGACCATAAAATATAGGTATAAGTGCCACGTCATATTCTTTCGCAAATGTCGTACCACAGCGTATATTGTATAAGGAAACAGCGCCCAATAGATCCAGTAAAAGAAAGCAAGATAGCGTTCAAGTTCAGGATTCCATGGAAGTGGGCTTAAAAATGCCTGACCTAATCCATACACAGTAAACAAAGTTAATTTACTAATCCGTCCGGAAGCTATGGTCACTATATTTCCAAAAAAGCCACTTTGGAGCCCGGCTAATCCAATGACCGTCAAGGCCAGCAACAGTGATATTCTTGCTTTTATTCCCATTTTGCTTGCCGTTACAAGGTGCATTGCAACCGCAACCATCACTATGGCAGTACTATAGATCCTGACTGTTGAGATCGCATAAAGAAGAAACAAAACCGCGGCCCAGGAGCAAATTACTTGACGGCGACTCATTGGATACAGCCGTCTTTCCCGAGGGCGGAGCAGCGTGTCTAACAGCGCCATAAGGAATATAAACAAAGCAAATATCAATCCATCTTTCAGATTTCGGAAATTATAGAGGATCGCAGGCGTAAATATGGCACCGAGGAATACATATCCGCACATAGCAAGTCGATCTCCATAATCCGTACGCCAGACGCGCGCGAGAAAACTCAAGCTGACGAAAAACAACATGGTTTTAAACAGACGAACAGCGAGTATTCCATAAGGTGTGAGAGTCCACAACAGAGCCAGCACATAAGGGTATCCGACATGTCTTGTCTCGCCGTACCCGGCCGCCAGGCTGGCCTTCACGTCTCCTATACTGACATCAAAGGGTAGCCGGTCAGCAAAGTACATCGTGGACCAGTAATACTTCTGTGTGTCAATCTTAGCATCCATAATGATTGGGAAACCCGTTGTTTCAACAAGATGCCAGTGCCATGCAAGCATCACTATCACGTGCCCTGCAACCATTGCCATAACAAGCATCTTCTGCAAACCACTGAACGGCCGCAGTATTCTGTATGGAATCACAAATGACAGGATAATTAGTAGCATCAAAGCAAGCATATATCAACTCCAATATCCAAGACAACACCCGAGCCGCAGTTCGCTGGAATGATTATTGTTATAATCAACGTTTTTCGCCACCTAAGACTCTGACTTTAAGGTGTAGCTTTTCATCGGGCACTCCTAAATCCATCTTCGCCCCATAAGGATTGAAAACGTTGATATCACCTACCACATCATACACACCTTTGCTAACTACAGCGTCAGTAATTTTCAAGAAAGGACGCTTAACGTTATCATAAACGTAACAGTTGACAAACTCGATACCCCCTGTTTGACTCACAGCCTCTTTCCTTCTCAAAACAAGTTTAATAGGATACGCATTTGGCCTCTTTGCGACGTTTTGAAACTTGCAACCATTAAACCGCAGCTTTGTTGGGCAATCTTTTTCCCAAAGGACACGGGCACCGTCATAAGTTATATTTTCACTAATGCAGTTTTTGAACTCAATCAGTCCCTTCGGTCCGGTTTTGCCTTTGGCATACACATCAAAGCCCGCTGATACACAGTTTCTGGCATAGCAATTGACAAAAAGAACGGAAACTTCGCGTGAGCCCGCCCTAAGATTGCTTATGCTTGCTATGAAACCCCCACCGTTATTTCCTTCGGCGACACAATTACTTATCACAACATTAGACAGCATATGTGCGGGCTGACTGGGCTCAAGGTCTATACCTCCTGAAGGTAGGGTTCCTCTGGTAATTTTTAGCAGGCAGTTCTCGACCAGCATCTTGTCCACAGAAATCACACTTATACCCTGGCGATAATTACAGTTACAGATACAATCCCTAATTAGTACATTTCTACAAGGCTGCCAGGGCCTCTTTATTGCTGCTGCTATGAAAATCCCGTCACCCCCTGAATACTCCAACCGCAGACCGAGAATCTTGATATTATCGCAGCCTCGAAACTCAACGGTATGCCGATGCTCAGACTTTGTGTATGCCGAACTCTTATAGTCTTTCCTTCGCATTCGCAACGTAGCTCCATAGCCCCGAAGGGTAATGTTGCTCGCACTGGACACGGAAAACAGACAATCGAACTTGCCTTTAAATTCGCCCTTCTTTGCCATCACCACCACTCCGGGCTCGAAGAATACTTCTTGATTACTGACTAACTTTATTGGCCGAACAATCCATTCCTTACCCACATAAGGTATGATGACTTTGGCGGCTCCGGAGTTTATTGCCTCCTGGATTGCGTCAGTCGAATCGTTTTCGTCAAACCCCCACCAGGCCACGTTGGCTACTGTTTCTTCGCCGGACAAAACCCTTCGCACTGCGTTAGGGTTCTTGAAATTCCCCGATGAAACTGTACCTTCTGCTCTGCATACTTCCTTATGACTAACCAAAAGTGCAGCAACCAGCAAAAGGCTTATTGCCCTAATGCTAACTAAGCATGTCATAGAGAACTCCCACAAACCTCTGGATACGTACAGTCTACAATGTTTTGGCAGATCAGGGTCCAAAAGCTTACCTCCTTTCTTGCTCCCCATTCCAAGGCTGTCCGGCATAAAGAGACTCCAATTGTTTGACGGTTCTTTCTATCGAAAACTTATTTATCACATATTCTCGACCTTCGCGTCCAAGCTCACTCCGCAATCGCGGATCTTCCAGGAGCAGTTTAACCTTTTCTGCTATGCCTTTTGAATCACGTGGTTTACAGCAGAATTTGTGCATCACAGGACACAAAGCTTCACGGATACTCGGCAAATCACTGGCCACCACTGGGAGACCGCTCAGCTGAGCTTCAGCTGCAGCGATGCCAAAACCTTCATTAAACGAAGGCATTACAAACACGTCCATTGCCGCCAACATTCGTGGTACATCTTTACGCACACCGGTAAAAACGAACCTGCTGCTCAGATTTCGTCTTCTTACTTCCGACTCAATTTGCGGGCGCAAAACGCCGTTGCCTACCAGCAAAAAATACACTTGCTGAAATTGCTTTGAAACAGTTTCAGCCATTTCTACGAAGGTCTGATGGTTTTTCACTTGTCTAATGCTACCTACGTGGCCAACAACAAGACAATCGGTTGGCAAACCCAATTCTCTGCGCACCTCATTAGGATCCACTGACTTGGAAAACTGCTCAAGGTCAACGCCGTTGTAGCAGACCATATACTGTTCAGGGCGTTGTCTCCAATGTGGGTAATGAGCATCCAAAACGGCCCGCGAAACACCATAGATTCTGGTAGCCCATCGGCGTGTCATCCACTGAAGAGTACGAACCGCAAGGCTGTTAATGACACCCGGATTACTCCAAGGCGTTTCAGTGTGGTCGTAGGAGGCGATTCGCACAGGAACTCCAGCAATTTTGGCCGCCAGCATGGCAGATCCACTCACCTCCGCCAATCGACAGTGCACGACGTCGTATCGTTCTTGGCTAAGCAGTTTGAGAAGTCGCCAGATGAAAGGAATTACATACCTGGACCACCGGCAAAGTATAAGTCGCGTTGAAGTCGCCAGATACTGACCCTGTAAAGGACCTGTGGTGTCTCCAGCGCAAGCAACATCAACTTCAAATGCATCCCGATCATACCTTTGCAGATAAAATAGGAGTTGGTTTTCAATGCCGCCCATCACTGGTTTCCCAAAAATCTGGAGAACACGCAATCTTTTTGCGTTGGAGATTTCGAAATGGACAGCCACTCAAACCTTTTCCTTGATACCGACCTGTTGACATATATAGCTCGGAAGCCTTTTGAACTCACTTATGTGTCCCGCCACATTTGTGTCCTGGTGGAAATTGCGGGCCTTGATTTTCGCAAGAGCATTGATAATCATTTCGACGTCGAGAGTTCTATAATCAAAACAAAAATCCGTCAAATTGAGCATTTCGTAAAACTCGGCCACCTTCTTGTCCCAATCGATGCCAATAATGGGAACACCATAGCTTTTTGCGATTATGCTGGAATGCAACCTTGCACCTATCACCACGTCGCACTGCGATACTACATGACACAATTCTCCGAGGCTTTCCATTTTTCTGCATACTCTCACATCAACGTTACTTAGCCGCGGCTTCACTTGAGAGTGCAGGAATTTGCCGGCATGTGTATCCGCAGACCCACCAGTATTGAACAGTATTACCCGTTTAAAATCCAATTGGGGCGTCTGAGCAACTCTAATGACTAAATTCTTCATAACCTCAATATATCTGTAGTAATCCCGCCTTGTAACTCGAGGGTGGCGAACACAGGACAAAACGTTTATGCCGAGGTTCCCCGTGAACGGCTTTCTTTCAATCTTAATTACGTCTTTAGTACATATCGCCGAGTCAATGAAAACTCTATATTGGCTCACGCCAAATTCCTTCAAACGTGCCCCCGACACCGGATCACGTACAATTATGAAGGAACTTCCCCTCAGAAATTCCTTCAGCCATCGTGCACCGTTAAAACTGAAGCTTTCTCCAACACTGCAGCCGATGCAACCATACGGTACGCCAAACTTTTTCGCCAATCTCGACGCATACAATAAAGCAAGTGGAAAACTCCAGAAGTTGTCCGTAAGAAGTGCTCCCCCTCCGAAAACGACCACATCACTGTTTCTGATTGACCGTGTCCATTCTTCCTCATGTTTCAGGAAGTTGCGGCTCTTCGAATACAATACGCGCACCTTGCGTACAATATTCGGCTGTAAAAACTTCAGTATGGACTTAAGAGAAATCTCATTATCCTTTACACTATTCGAAAGCAGCTCTTCTCCGGCCAGGTAAAAACTATCTGGCGGGCCCTCCGGCATATACCCTTCCATCCTGCCAAATCGGGTCATTCTGGTAAGATCTAATCCGCAAACTTCATACCCCTCTGATTTGAATAGATGCTCCAAGGTGAGATATATCGCCCTGTCACCAAGATTGTCACTATTTATCTCGCCAATTATCAATATTTTCACCACAGCCCCTATACTTCAAAAACTGACAGCAAATAGATTCGATTTTGCAATTAGCATGGGCAAGCAAATCCGTCGCGTAATTATCCTTGTTGTCATGTAAGGACTTACAATAAGTAGGAGATCAGATTTCTTGATGTAAGATACGTCTCTTAAGCCGGACGATATTGTTATTGAGATATCTTCTGTCGAACCTCTTTATCCTTTTTTTCAAACTCTCTCCCAACCGATAGACCGGGTGTTTTGCAAGCAGGTACTTGATGGTCATGGCCAAGTCACGTCGCCCACATTGTCGTAGTGGCTCGATTAATTCCCGGTAACATGAAGCCTGATACCCACTCTTAATGGCTACACTGGACAGAAGTTTCACGGAAACATCGTCTGCAGGAAAAGCGTTGCTTCTATCGAGTGCTCCTATCGATAAGAGTGCTGTCATGGTCCGAATGCATTTCTCGCATTTCCCACAATTCAAACTTGACGTTCCTTCCTCACTTTTTGTACACACCCGAATATTCTGAAGAGCCACGTCCCAATCACCTATCAGTCGGGCCTTTGCCAACCGTGAAAATGCAATACCTTCGTGTTCGATCCTAAGGTCGTAGCTGCTGTACTGTGGATCCAAGAGCGGATGAGAACCCCATGGAGCCAAATTCGGTATGTCATAGGTCGAAGCCACATACACTATATTGAATCCTGAAGCCATCGCGTGAGCAACCGCTGCAAGAGCAATTCCATGGAACTCGTGAATCCAAAACCCTCCTTCATTGCACAGACTCTTGATATTTGAATAAACGGGAATTAGAGGAACATGCGCTTCCTTTGCTATCTTCGAAAGTGCAGTCATCGCGAGATCAAAGAAATCGTGTTGAGGCCCTTTCTTTGTGTCCCCTCCAATATCAAACCCATGGACAAGCAAACACTTCTTAACAGATAAGGGATGTTGCTCGGGATAGTTTTGTTTGTTGAGATATAGTGTTGCAACAGAGTCTATTCCTCCGGAAAGAAATAGACCTGCAGTTGCGTTCTTGTTCGTTTCCCTTAAATTTGAAAACGGTTTAGCTTCAATTTCAAGAACCTCGCGTTCCCCGTTGGACCATTTACGTATGAAGCCCATGGCAACCTTGAGACCCGAGAGTAACCGGGGACAGATCTCTCCATCTATGGCGATCCTTTTCTCCCCATAACGCATCGCAGGCAGTATACACCCCACCAAGAAAGCGTGAGGATTGCAGAATGTCATGTTCTCTTTAAACGCATCTTCCGTCTCAAAGTAGATTTGCTGAACAGGCCGTTCACAATCCTCCCATTTTACCGTCGCGGTAACTCGTACTCGGCTCCCGCGTTCTGTCAACTCAAGATCCTCTATTCTCATTTTCGCTTTTTCCTTGTTTAGCTCGACTTTTGTAGTCTTACAGGCTTATGTGCACAAGCCCGACAGCAACACTGATTTGACATACAGAACAACCTATAATGAAAAATCCACGCAATCATGTGTCCATAGAAATTTCGACACAGAAAATCCTACAACGACTATTTGCGCCTGAGAACGAGTGACTGCAGCAAAATCCTATCCTCTTTGCTAACAACTACCACATAGCACAATAGACAATAAATCAGGGCTGCAAGAGCCCCTACCCCTAACAAGCGCGGGACCGAGGCCAGATCGCACATCTGGGTCAGTGCAAATGTTGCAACACTTATAAGTGTTGCCATTACCACTCCTGGAATGATCTCCACCATGAACATAGTCTTTGGCTTCCCGGTTATCATAGCTGTATAGATCGGAGTGAAGAATAAATTCTGTGCCGTCAAACAGAATGACAGAGAAAATGCAATTCCGTAGATTCCCATACCAGTAAAACGTACAAGCAGTATAGACAGAATCACATTTATGCCACCACCGACAAGAGTAACTATTGACGGCACCTTCACTCTATCCAGGCCTCTGCGGATTGCGAACATTGGCCTGATTGTAATGGTTACCAACCAAGGTGCTATTAGCAGCCACACCAGAGGCCACAGGTCAGTAAAATCCGGACCCAGCCATCTCGTCAGTAAAGGCGCTGCAAGACCACATAACAAGCCTACCGGCAATCCCATTATCAAGCCTAAAAACTTCGTTGACCGCCGAATCTGTAGGACCAAAATATCCAACCGGTCACGGGCAATATACTCAAAAGCTATCGGTGTAAAAATATCACTGATAGCTCCGCCTAACGCTCCCAGCAACGTGACCCATAAAGCAACCGGAGCATAACGGCCACACTGCTCAGGCCCCAGAAAAAGATTTATAATAATGAAACTGACACTAAGATATAATAGTGCGCCAACTTGATTAATTGCTATCCATGCGCTCATCCGTCCCATTTCGCGCAGCGTCAGCCAGTTGAACCGTCTCCAATTCACCTGCAGTTGAGGAGTCAGACGCCGGGTCAACACTATGGAACAAACAAGAACAAACAACGCCATTGCAATATAGGACAAACCAAAATACTTCAATGATACCGACAAATATGTAAAGCACACCACGTAAAAAATCACCCGTAATAACCTGCCAACCATTTTCACTGAATTACTTAGGTCAAAGCGATGTCTTACAAATGTACTGACCAAGAATGGACTATTAACCGCCATAATAAAAGTGGAAAATATTACATAAAAAAACAGCCAACTCGTATCCGTCTCAAAACCCGCCGGCACCTGAAACACTTTGGAAAAGAAAGCCGAAAGGATAATAACAGGAATAAGGAGTATCCCGCACAATATTGTCAAAGCAAACAAGGCGCTGTTGAAATACGTGTTGCCCTGTTCTTCTTCGCCTTTGCCCAAATGAATAGCCACAAAACGAGTCACGGCATTTGTGATAGATGCTGTGAGCAAATTGAAGTATGCGATAAATGAAATAACCAGAGGAATCATCCCATACACTTCTATTCCAAAGTGTCGTATCAAATAAGGAGTTTGCCAGATGCCAATTGCGGCACCTACAAACACAGCCAACATATTAGTGCCAATGTTTGCAATTAGCCGTTTCTTCGCTTCTGGAATGGAGCTTTTCATAACTTCACGTAATATCTTCGAGGTTTTTGGGACTTATCTAAAGCTATTTGTGGGAAATGAAGCAAAAACAAATTTTGGGACACGAAGATTATTTGGACTCCGTCCCTGTCGGGTGCAATTAGGCGCTGATTTTGCACATGTTATCGCTGTTATGAAACGCAGATTTCGAGAACTACACCGAGATAATCAGAACCATACTTATTTGCCATAAGTGTAAAGTATAGCTTTATTTACGTGTATATCGGCGGATTGTTCGGCCCACTTCACGCTTAGATTATAATTCCGGCAATCCTCTGGGCGGACTTGCCGTCCCATAACCTCGGAATGCTGTGGCCACTATCTACGCCCCCATTCCTGATTTGGCGATAATTTCTCAGAATATCCTTAGCTGTTACATGCACAAGTCGATTCGTACCCTCCGTAATTGTTACCGGCCGCTCCGTATTTTCACGCAGTGTCATACACGGCACACCCAGTATCGTCGTCTCCTCCTGTATCCCGCCCGAGTCCGTCAGCACCAGAGCAGCATTGCTCATCAGACACAAAAAGTCCACATATCCGGCCGGCTCGAGTAAGATAAGATTCGCCAGCCTCTCCATCCGTCTCTCGAGCTCGCTGCCCTTAACATTATCCCTCGTCCGCGGATGAATCGGGAAAACCAGCTTCATCTCTTTGCCCATTTCTTCAAACGCCGTGATTATTTCCCCAAATGTCCTCATGTCATCAACATTGCTCGGCCTGTGCAATGTGATCACCGCGTATTCTTTAGACGAAAGCCCTAACCGCTCCAAAACATCTGACTTCTCGGCCCTGGCCCTGTGTGCCATCAGCGTATCAATCATAACATTGCCGACAAAATGCACCTTGGCCGCGTCGATCCCTTCATTGCTGAGATTGTCAAGTCCGGACTGCTCGGTTACAAACAGCAAATCGCTTATCGCATCCGTCAGCACACGATTAATCTCCTCCGGCATCGTTCGGTCGAAGCTTCGCAGGCCGGCTTCAACGTGTATGAGTTTAATGCCTAACTTAACCGCTACTAAACCACACGCAATCGTGCTATTAACATCCCCCACAACCAGGACATAATCAGGTCGAAAATCCAGCACCACCGGCTCGAAACGCTTCATAATCTGAGCTGTTTGAACCGCATGGCTTGCCGAGCCGACCTCCAGATTTATATCCGGCCGGGGGATATCAAGCTCATCGAAAAAGAGCTTGCTCATATTCTCATCGTAGTGCTGGCCTGTATGAACTAAAAGGACCTCGAACCCCCCTTTTGCCTCGAATGCTCTCATAACGGGCGCAACCTTCATAAAATTAGGCCGGGCACCACATACGCAAATTATCTTTATCATACTTTACCTTTTCATATTATTTTCTGATTTGGGCCAGGTCATCATTCCAGGCATCTACCAAATCGAGCTCCTTCAAGTCAACCAATGACATATCGACAAGTTTTTCGTAACACAAACGCAAGTTAGCGCTAATCATGACCGCACCGCCGCCCAGTGCAAGGGCCTCAATCGCTTCACAGAGTCTGCTGTTGTTTAAATACCCCGGAACCTCGTCGGCAAAATCCCGCATCAAATTATGCACGTTACGCTCCTGCCGCATCGTAGGTTCGCCAAAGAGAACCGCCCACCCGTTGACCCACGTAATCCGCTGAGCAATGAAACTTCGCCAGATATCCGTCATGCGAAAAGAACTGTATGAAGGCAGATACAACAAACCGAATGCCTCGGCCCACCATGTCGTATTTTGACTGTTGAAAGGACACCACGACCCGTCCATCAGCGCAACGCGCCTGTCTTTTCTAAATGTCTGCGGCAAAGGCCCGATCAAGCGATAAATCGCATCGACATCGGGGTTGTCATCCGCCAATCCCTGCTGGATGGGACAATAAACATCACGCCTCTGGAGCGATTCAAACGCCGGCACCTCGTCGTTAATGTGCTCCAGCGCCATCCCGCGGGGCCAGATATTCGCATCTGTAAAATACCGGTAAACGTTCACCCAGCCTGCCTCTTCAACCGTCTTAACGGACTGATTCACACTCCGCTGCCACCAGAAATCATCATACGGAATATTGTCATCATCCGTTTCGATTATAATCGATGCACCCTCGGCAATGGCGATAAGATAGCCGATGTTCTTCCTGGCATAGTGCCTCGCAGGACACAGCCGCGCAAACTTAAAGCCTGTTTCAACCTGTCTTTCAAGGCTATAAAAGTCGCAGCCCTCGAGGTGAAAGTCCGCCGGGCTGGCCTCGTCGCCTATGACAATGAACCGATACCCTCTCTCCTTACACCCTCCTGCCAGGTCCCGCAGGACTTTATTTGGGCCGGCAATTGATGTAACCACAACCGCTATCTTTTCACTCACTTGCAATCCCCGAAAACTTTAGAATTTATAACTTTCCCGAAAACCGCAACATAAAGAGACGAAACAAATTACCCAGGGCATCCTTCAAAACCTCTTTGTTAATACTAACGCTCGGCGCACGATAACTTATCGGCACCTCGGCCACCTTCAATTTACGACAATACACTTTTATCTCAGTCTGGAAAAAATGTGCCCGCGATTTAATCCCCCTGGCTAACACCATCTCAAGTGCTGGACGTGTAAACATCTCAAAACCACTGGTCATATCCTTGAACTTCGTCCCTAACAGGATATTAGCGCAAATAGTGCCGCCGTGACTCACAATGCGCCGCCCCAGAGGACACTCAGACATACTGCCGTCTTTGCAGAACCGGCTGCCAAACACACAATCATAACCTTCCAACATTTTATCGAAAAACCGAGGTATATCCGACGGCTGATGGCTGAAACCCGCATCTATCTCCAAAATCCACTCACAGCCTGCACACAACGCCTCCCGATACCCGCGAATATAAGCATCGACTACACATCTATCCTCCGGTGCCCACACAACGTTTAACTGCTGCCGTTCTTTGGCAAGGTCCCTAAGAAGCTCAGTCGTGCTGTCTTTACAGGTATTATCCAGGATCGCAAAGAAAATCACTTTTCTGAATCCTTCGCACTGGGCCAACACCGCATTCACAAATTCCACAGCAGTTGCGCGCTCATTTGCCATCGGACATACGATGCCAAGACTAATATCGCGAATCTGCAAGGCCGAAGAACTTGTTTGAGAATTATCCACAGCTTCTGGTTTACCCGCTATTTACTCAAAAATGACAATATCGTATCAACCACAACATCCTTCATTTCATCCGTCAGTTCCGGATAAACCGGTATCGCCATCACTTCCTTGGCCGCCTTCTCGGTCTCCGGAAAATCACCCTCTCTGTATCCCAGATAGCTAAAGCACTCCTGCAAATGCATCGGCACCGGATAATATACCTCGCACCCGATATCGTTCGCCTTCAGATGGGCCACCACTTCATCACGCCTCGGCACACGAATCACATACTGATTATAAATCGTAACGCAGTCCGGGCTGATATAAGGTGTCCACGCGACAGTGCCCGCAAACTTCTTATCGTAATACGCCGCATTTTCCCTCCGCTTTGCCGACCACTCGTCAAGATGCGGAAGCTTCACCAAAAGCGCCGCCGCCTGTATCGGGTCAAGCCGAAAATTACCGCCCACGCACCTGTGATAGTACTTCGGCTTGCTGCCGTGATTGCGCATAATGAACAGCCGATCATAAAGCTGCTGGTCATTCGTAACTATCATCCCCCCGTCGCCGATACCGCCTAAGTTCTTGCTCGGAAAGAAGCTAAAACATCCGACCGTCCCGATGCCGCCCGCCTTTCTGCCCTTGTACGTGCTTGAGATCGACTGAGCGGCATCCTCGATCACAGCGAGATTGTGCTCGGTGGCAACTGCCATTATCGGGTCCATATCGGCCATCTGGCCGAAAAGATGCACCGGCATTATTGCTTTGGTCTTGTCGCTTACCGCCGCCTTTACACCAGCAGGGTCAATGTTGAATGTTTTCGGGTCAATATCTGCAAAGACTATCTTCGCACCCACCCTTGCGATGCACCCTACTGTCGAGATAAAAGTAAAAGGTGTCGTAATAATCTCATCATCCGGCCTAATGTCCAGACTCATCAGGCTGTTCATTATCGCGTCCGTCCCGCTCGAAGCGCCAACGGCGAATTTGCATTCGCACAGCGCGGCTATCTTTTCCTCAAGCTCGGCCACCTTCGGCCCGCCTATACACCGCTGCGACTCTAACACCTCAGAAACTGCTGATAAAATCTCGTCCTTAATAGTCGCGTACTGCGCCTTCAAATCCAACAAAGGTACCTGCACTTATCAAAACTCCTCTGGATTAATCGCCTCGCCATTGTTCTCCAACGACTTCTGCCCCGCCTCCAATATCCGCACAACCTGCAGCCCGCTCGCGCCGTCGCTACGCACCGGCTTATCGTCAAGCACACAGTCAATAAAATGTCGGCACTCAAGAGCCAACGGCTCACCGCCGGGTATTCTCGGCATCACGATATCACCGAACCTGAGCGATATAATCTCCGCGTAGGTATTGGCATCCAGCCCTTTGGCCGCACCTTTGTCATATATCCGAATCTTCTCCGTCGCCTCCATATCATCAAAAGTCACCATCTTTTCAGACCCAACAACCGTCATCTTGCGTATCTTGTGCGGGTCCAGCCAGCTACAGTGAACATGCGCCACCTTGCCGTCGGCGAATGTAATCGTCGCAAACACCACGTCCTCAATCTTTTCCTGCAGGTAGCATTGTCCGTGCGCCGCCACAGACACCGGCTCGGAATCAAAAAGGTAGCAGATAACGGAAATATCATGCGGAGCCAACGACCACCACGCGTTCTCCGTCTGCCGAACAATGCCAAGGTTGACCCGCTGAGTGTACATATAGTAAGGCTCACCAATCCGCCCACCGTCAATCAGCTCTTTCACGTAATTCACACCCGGATGATACACCAACAGATGCCCCACCATCAGTTTGAGTCGCTTTTGATTAGCCAGGTCTATCAGTACCTGCGAATCGCCGGCCTTGAGCGTCAAAGGCTTCTCGACATAAGCGCACCTGCCCGTCTCAAGGACCTTCCGCGCAATTTCAAAATGATTCTCCGGCTCCGTTGCCACCACCACTGCATCAACCTCACCGTCGCCAAGCACCTCATCCAAATTCGTGGTCGTTTCGACAAAGGGGAAATTCTTCTTCTGTCGCAAAAGCAGCTCCTCATCCAAATCACACACATACTTCAGCCTGCATCTGGGGGCCGTTGCGAAATTGCGAACCAAATTCTTGCCCCAATAGCCTGCCCCCAACACCGCAACATTCAAACAAGCCTTGTTCATGCTCCTGTCTCCTGCCTTCTCTTCTTAACGTACCATTCGATTGTTCTTTTCAACCCTTCATCGAAATCCATCTTCGCCTCAAAGCCGAATTCGGCCTTCGCACGTGAAACATCAAGGCGGCGCCTCGGCTGACCGTCCGGCCTGGAACTGTCCCATCGAATCTCGCCTGTAAAGTCTGTAAACTTCGCTATTTTTTCAACCAACTCTTTTATTGTTATCTCAAAGCCCGCCCCAATATTCACGGCCTCCGGCTTATTATAAAACTCGGTGCCCAACAAAATCCCTTCCGCCGCGTCGGATGCATAAATAAACTCGCGCGAAGCACTGCCTGTCCCCCAGCACTCAATGTAGTCGGCGTCGCTGTCAATAGCGTCAACACATTTCTTTATAAGCGCGGGTATTACATGACTGCTGGCAGGGTCAAAATTATCACCCGGACCGTACAGATTCACCGGCACCAGGAAGATTGAGTTAAATCCGTACTCGGCCCGATAGGCCTGCGACTGAACGAGCAGCATCTTCTTCGCCAACCCATACGGCGCATTAGTTTCCTCCGGATAACCGTTCCAGATATCGTCTTCCTTAAACGGCACCGGCGTAAACTTCGGATACGCACAAACCGTACCTATCGCCACAAACTTCTCAATGCCCCGCAGCCTGCCATGCTCAATCAGTTGCACCCCCATCATCAAATTCTTATAGAAGAACTCACCCGGATGCTCGCGATTCGCCCCAATCCCCCCAACAACCGCCGCCAGGTGAATCACTATATCGGGCCCCATATCATCATACATCCTGAGAATATCATCCGGTTTCACCAGGTCATATTCTTCTATCTTAGGCACGAGGATATTTTTGCAACCCCGCTTCTTTAAGCCTTCGGCAATATAACCGCCCAAAAACCCGGCCCCGCCCGTTACAACTACCCTTCTGTCCTCAAAAAAACCGTCCATTACTAACCCCTCCCGTGATCCTTCAGAATCTTCTCCTCCTCGGCCAACTTCATATCAGCATCAGTCATTATACGTGTAAGCTCCTTAAATGTTACTTTGGGCTCCCATCCCAGAACTTCTTTGGCCTTGCTCGCATCACCAAGCAGAAAATCGACCTCCGTCGGCCTGTAATACCGCGCGTCAATCTCAACATAATCTTTCCAGGCCAACTCAAGATGCCCGAAAACCTCGTCCAGAAATTCCCTCACCGAATGTGTCTCACCTGTTGCGATCACATAATCGTCGGGCCTGTCATGTTGAAGCATCAGCCACATTGTCCCAACATAATCGCCCGCAAAACCCCAGTCACGTTTGGCGTCAAGATTGCCCAAATACAGCTTTTCCTGCAACCCTAATTTAATCCGTGTCGCCGCCCGTGTTATCTTGCGCGTGACAAAAGTTTCACCTCGCCTGGGCGATTCATGATTAAACAAAATCCCGTTACATGCAAACAGCCCATAAGCCTCTCGGTAGTTCACCACCTGCCAAAAACTATATACCTTGGCACATCCGTAGGGGCTCCTCGGATAAAACGGTGTCTGTTCCGTCTGTGGAGTTTCAGAGACTTTGCCGTACATCTCGCTGCTCGAGGCCTGGTAAAACCGCGGCGGCTTTTTCATTGTCCGAATCGCCTCAAGCAGACGAAGCGTCCCGAGCGCATCGACGTCAGCGGTGTATATCGGTATGTCGAAACTGACGCGAACATGACTTTGCGCACCAAGGTTATAAACTTCATCTGGCTTAATATCATTGATTACCGTCGCAAGGTCGCTCCCATCCGTAAGGTCGCCATACACCAACCTTAAATTGACCTTTTCGTGCGGGTCCTTATACAGATGGTCTATCCTGCCCGTATGAAACGATGAACTACGCCTGATAATACCCCAGACCTCGTAACCCTTTTCAAGCAAAAGCTCCGCAAGATAAGAACCATCCTGCCCCGTGATACCAGTTACCAATGCCTTCTTCATAACATTACCCCGTAATAGCCAAAGGCTTCAAACCTTCACGCCGCCTAACCGCTCCTCAACCATTCAACAAACTGCTTAAGCCCCACGTCTATCTCCGTCCTCGGCTTATACCCAAGCCGCTCTTTCGCCTTACTCACGTCGGCATACGTCTGCTTCACATCACCGGGCGGCACCGGCAACCGGTTAACCTCGGCTTTTTTGCCAAGCGCCTTTTCAATCTCACTTATCAAAACATCAAGCTGTACCGGCCTGGACTCGCCGAGATTGTAAATCTCGTATCCTTCGCACCGGCCCATCGCACCAACTATCCCGCCGATAATATCGTCAATGTAGGTGAAGTCCCGCCGCATCGACCCATCACCAAAAACCGGTATAGGCTCGCCCGCCTCAATCAACTTGCAGAACTTATGAATCGCCAGGTCAGGCCTTTGCCTCGGCCCATAGACTGTAAACAGCCTCAGACACACCATGTCGATATCGTAAAGATGGCTGTACGTATGGCAGATAAGCTCGCCCGCCTTTTTCGTCGCCGCATAAGGCGATATCGGAAAATCAACATTGTCCGTCTCACTGAACGGCACCTTCTCGTTATTGCCGTACACGCTCGAACTCGACCCGAACACAAATTTCTTAACGCCGAACTCCTTCGCCACCTCAAGCAGCACCATCGTACCGTTGACATTAACATCCTGATAAGCTAACGGGTCTTTTATCGAGGGCCTCACCCCCGCCTTGGCCGCCAAATGTACAATAATATCAACGTCGCCGCCGGTCAGAACGGACCCTACCGCATCTGCATCTCGAATATCTCCCTCGATTAACTCAAATCTGTCGTTTTCGAGACATCCGGCGATATTGGCCCGCTTAACGGCCGGGTCGTAAAAATCGTCGAAGTTATCCAGTCCCACAACCGCCCAGTTGTCATTAATCAGCCGCTCGCACAAGTGCGAGCCTATAAATCCAGCAGCCCCTGTAACTAACGCCTTCAGATCTTATCCTTTCTGACTTCTTTTTCTATGTCATTCTGAGGCGAAGCCGAAGAATCTCACTCTTTCGACTTTTGTCATTCCAAACTCGATTTCCCGATTTATCGGGATTCTCTCACCGAAGGCCGTGCATTCCTGCTTTCGCAGGAATGACAATTATGCGTCGGAGATTCTTCATCCCGATACATCGGGGTTCAGAATGACATACACTTCTGACTTCTGACCTCTGACCTCTGACTTCTGACCTCTGACCTCTGACTTCCGACCTTCATCACCCCCTGCCAATACTGTAATACTCAATGCCTTGTTTCCGCACGTACTCGGGGTCATACAAATTGCGACCGTCAAAAACTACCGGCTGGTTCAGCTTAGCTGCAATAAGTTCAAAATCCGGCGTCCTGAATTCCTGCCAGTCGGTGAATATTACAAGAGCATCGGCTCCCTCGAGTACATCATAACTATGCTCGGCGATACTAATCCTACCCTCAAGCTCTTGGGCCGCCGCCATCGCCTCCGGGTCATACGCCTTTATCTTCATCCCCGCGTCCAAAAATTTTCTAATGCATCGTATCGAAGGCGCCTCGCGAATATCATCCGTCCGGGCCTTGAATGCCAATCCCCACACCGCTAATGTCACATCGCCTGCCTTTTGCCCGAAGTAACTCACCACACGCCGGGCGAATCTGTCCTGCTGAGTGTAGTTTGCCTCCTGCACCGCCTCTGCTATCGTCATCGGGCAACTCTCAACCCGGCCCATATGCGCCAGCGCACGAACATCCTTCGGAAAACAATTGCCACCGTAACCGACGCCGGGAAACAAAAACGCGCTGCCAATCCGCGAATCACTCCCAATCCCCGCCCGGATTTTCTCAATGTCGGCTCCAAACCTCTCACACAGACCACTCAATTCATTCATAAACGTAATCCGTGTCGCCAACATCACATTGGCTGCATATTTTGTCATCTCCGCACTGGCCGGGTCCATAAAGATTATCCTGCTGCTTTTGCGCATAAACGGAGCATGCAACTGCTTCATTATCTCCATCACCGCAGGATTCTCGGTGCCGATGATCACCCTGTCAGGCTTCAAAAAGTCATCGACCGCCGAACCTTCCTTCAGAAACTCCGGGTTACTCACATAGTCGAAAGGTTGCTCAGTCTTGCTCCTGATAACCTCGCTGACCTTCTTGGAAGTCCCCACCGGCACCGTGCTCTTGGTAACGATAATCCTGTATCCATCCATCAGCTTGGCGATTTCACCGGCCACACTGAGCACCACCGATATATCCGCAGAGCCGTCTTCGGCGCTGGGCGTACCTACCGCAAGGAATATCACCAACGAATTGTCGACCCCCTCTTTCAAATCCGTTGTGAAGCTCAACCTGCCCGCCTCTTCGTTCCTTTTGACAACCTCCGAAAGCCCCGGCTCATAAATCGGGATAATACCGTTGTTGAGGTCTTCAATCTTCTTCTTGTCGTTATCGACGCACACAACATGATTGCCCCCGTCGGCAAGGCACGCCGCTGCAACCAGTCCTACATAGCCAACACCAACAACAGAGACCTTCATTCAACCGTCTCCCTGAAATAGCTAATAATAATCTCTAATGTCCGCTCAAGATTCACTTTCGGCTCATAGCCGATCTGCCTGCGAATCCTTTCCAGGCCGGGCACGCGCCTTGCCATATCGTCGATCTCTTTGCCGTATGCCTGTTCGTATGGAACAAACCGCTTTTCACTTTTGCTACAGGTCTTGGCTATAATCAAATCAGCCAAGCCTTCAATAGTCACCTCCTCATCGGACCCGATATTATAAACTCTCCCACCTGCATTGTCACTATTTATAAGTCCAATCAATCCCTCAATAACATCCCCAATATAGACGAAACACCGGCTCTGCCGGCCGTCACCGTAAATCAAAACAGGCTCATTCTTCAACGCCCACTGGATGAACCTCGGCACCACCATACCGTATTGTCCCACCTGCCTTGGGCCAATCGTGTTGAAAATCCTCACCACAACCACATCAAGAGCGAACTGGTCGTGATACGCAAATGCCAAAAATTCATCTATCGCCTTGCTGCACGCATAAGACCACCGCGAAAACCGCGTGCTCCCCAAAACCGTATCGTCATCTTCACAGAAAGGAACCTGCTCGTTCTTGCCGTAAACCTCGCTCGTCGAAGCCAGCAGCACCTTCTTCTTAAATCTGTTGGCAATCTCTAAAACGACTTCAGTCCCGTGAATATTCGTTTCGATGGTATGTACCGGCCTATCAACAATAAGCTGCACTCCAACCGCCGCAGCCAGGTGAAATATCGCATCACATTCACACACCAAACCTTCCATCACTTTCACATCCCGCACACTCCCTTCAACAAACCTGAATCGAGGATTGTCGAGAATTCTCTCAACGTTCGAGCCCCTGCCGGTGCTGAGGTCGTCAATGACGACCACATCCCAACCCCTTTCCAACAGCCGCTCACATAAGTGCGACCCGATAAACCCCGCGCCACCAGTTACAAGTGCTCTCATCTGATTCTTCCTTTTGATTCCTATCCCCAACGTTGTTTATTAATGGGCATCGCTAAGATTTCTTGTATTTCCAATCTTTCTGATGGCTTTGTGCCGAAACATTTCTCAGGAGTAGTCGCTCCAATTACAACCGCTGTGTCCAATCCCCAACCAGACCCGGCAGTGCCAATAATTTTCTCTCCCACTTCCATATCGCCATACTGACAGGCCGAGAACATGCATTCCACCGCTGTCTTCAAACCCATCCCGCCAACGCTGATTAAAGTTTCGTTGAAGACCTTCTCAAGATGCTCAACAGGATACTCACTACCCAGCTGCCAGTCAAAGAAATGTGCCTTCTCCGGAAAATTAATGTGCCCATTTCCTAAATTCCTTCCATTTACAAGAAACAGCTCTCGACAAACGACGCCTAACTTCATAAGCCTCTGGGCCATCTTCTTGCTTATTGGCTGCCAACCCATCTCCTCCAATGCCTCTGTAGGCGGGCTAATGTTTATAATTTTGACTGAATGACTTCGGAGTGACTCCGCTAACATTAATGCACTGGAACCGGAACATGACGCTACCACGACTGCTCCGATACCCCCTTGCGAAATACGATTTGTAACAACGTCCACGACGCACGTGGTGTTCTGAATCCCGGGGGTTTCGAAATAAGTGATGCTTTGCTCTTTAATTTTTGGAGGAGGAATCTTTTTAACTTCGATAGCCTTGCGCGGGCAACCCTCCACGCACTTCCGACAAAGATCAGGACCGCCGGACAGATCACAGTCCACCCACACATAGTTTGAGTTGACATCCGGATAGACAGCTCCGTGAGGACATGCCTCTGTACACGCAGGTTGTCCTCTGGAAGTGCAGCGGTCGCACTTGTCTTGATCGATGAGCAGCCGAAATATTGGTGTCATCTCGTTCATACCAACGGTCGAACTTCAAATTCCGCCATCACAGATTCTCCGCCATGCTATCAGCACATACTTGTTTTTGACATTTGTTATTGCTGTGACCATGCTCCTGTCCACGTGGAAGTAGCGATACATACAACTAAAAACCAAAAACTCAAAATTCAAAACTATCAAACCACACATCGCCCCCGTCGGTTGCGCCAAAAACCCAGCCTGTGGCCCAAAACATCGTCTCTATTACTCCGTTCATCCCGCTTCACCCGGCAACTTCCGCCTTCTGTCTTCTGACTTCTGACTTCTGACTTCTGACTTCTGACTTCTGACTTCTGACTTCTTATTCCTGATAAGTGCAATACGTCATGTCGGTCTCCCAGACAGTAACGCTCGAAAGCTCACCGCCGCTAAATTTGCCCACAAGCCGCTTCCATGCAAACGCCGCAATATTTTCCACCGTAGGGTTCTTTTCTCCAAATCCGGCAACATCGGCATTCAGGTTCTTATGATCAACCAGGCTCATGAATTCGGCATTGACAATCTTCTCAAAATCCGCAACGCGAAAACCATCACCACCAGGCTTTTTCACTGTCACCTCAACAACATAATTATGCCCGTGTCCAGCCGGGTTGGCGCATTTGCCGAACACCTCAAAATTCTTCTCGTCACTGAACTTGTCGTTCCATAGTGTATGCATCGCGGCAAATTCAAACTTCTCACCAAAATAAAACACTTTACTGTCCCCCGATTCAATCGCCACTGTCCTAAACGGATTAAGCTCCAGCCTGAGTTCGCACAACTTTGCCGAACCGAATCTATCGCTCAGCACGCACCACGCTCGCCTCAGAATTTCACAAATCTCCAACAGCGAGACATGTTCGCCCCTGTCGAAGCTCTTCTTTATATGCTCATCAAAAATCGACACGACAAATCGCCGCACAGACCGATCAATCCGGTTAACATTCACAACAAACCCCGTATCAGGATCAACTCCGCCAATCACCTCCACCCACAGGTTGAGATAGAAGCTTAGCCCCTCACCACATGGCTTTGAAGCGTATGAGTTAAAGCCTGTTGTACCCACCGGTAAAAACGGATTTACCGAAAACCTCACTGCCCTGACAAGCTTATGCATTCTCTAAGACCACCTGCTCATTTCCTGTCAACATTCATAAGCCGCAGGACTTCGTTTCTGCTTTTTGAGTCGCGAATAAATATGCCGCGAAGCGCACTGGTTACCATCACAGAGCCCGGCTTCTTTATCCCCCGAATCGTCATGCAACTATGCGACGCCTCAACAACCACCGCCACGCCTTTCGGCTTCAGATTATCCATCAAGAAATCCGCTATCTGAACAGTCAAACGCTCCTGAACCTGAAGCCTCCGCGCAAAACAATCAACAACTCTGGCTAACTTACTGACACCAAGCACCTGCCCGTCGGGAAGATATGCCACGTGGGCCTTACCGATAAACGGCATTATATGATGCTCACAAATACTGTAAAAAGGTATATCCCTCAGCAGCACAATCTCGTCATAGTCTTCCCGAAAAACACTGGTTAAGTGCTCCTTTGGATCATGCCACATCCCCCCTAAAAGCTCGGCATACATATCCGCAACTCGCCCCGGCGTACCACGCAAACCCTCACGCTGCACATCCTCACCAACCGCAAGCAAAATCCGGCGAACAGCATCTTCAATCCCCGCCAAATCTATCTTTCCTTTACTCTTCTCACTCATACCACACTCTTTCTTCATTTTTCAGTATGCTTCGTAGAAAACATCTGGAATTTGCCATTCTGAACGCCACCCTGTCATGTTTCCAATAAAGCATTCTCGTTTCTAATTTCCAGCTACTTCGCTGTATTCATTAAATAAGTCGTTAAAAGTCGCACACCAAAACCCGTCGAACCCACAGCGCCGCCCTTCTTATCGCCCTCAAACATCGCTTCCCTTGGTGCCATATCGATGTGCGCCCACTTCACATCGCCCACGAACTGGCCCAGAAACGCCGCCGCCGTGCACGCCCCGCCCCACTTGCTGCCGATATTCTTCAGGTCAGCTATCTTGCTCTTCATCTCCTCAAGATACTCTTGGCCGCTCGGCATGTGCCAGACTTTCTCACCGCTCGCCTCGGACGCTGACTGCAACTGCTTTATCAGCCCCGCGTCATTACCCATAAGCCCCGCCTTGTGCTTGCCCAAGGCGACAATGCAAGCCCCCGTCAGCGTGGCAATATCTACGATAATATCACACTTTTGCTCAACGGCGTAATGCAGCGCGTCACACAGAAGCATTCTGCCCTCGGCGTCGGTATTTTGCACTTCCACCGTCTTGCCGCTGTAGGTCGTAACGATATCCCCCGGCCGATAGCTCGTCCCGCTCGGCAGATTCTCAGCCGATGGGATAATCCCAAAGACATTCAAGCCAATCTTCAACTCCGCCGCCGCCTTTAGCGCCCCAAGGACCGCCGATCCCCCCGACACATCCAGCTTCATATCCTGCATACCCGCCGCCGGCTTAATACTAATACCGCCTGAATCAAATGTGATCGCTTTGCCGACAAGACCAACCGTTGCCCCCTTCGCTCGCGGGTTTCCCGTCGGGGTGTACTTAAGCACAATGAGCCTCGGCTTATTCACCGACCCAGAACCAACAGCCAATATGCCGCCCATCTTCTTTTGCTTGAGCTGCCTCTCGTCAAACACCGTACAGCTAAGACCGACCGTTTCTCTCGCGACCTTTTTCGCCGCCGCAGCTAACACAGGTGGATTCATTACGTTGCCGGGCCGGTTTGCTATCGTCTTGGCAAACGACTGCGCCCGACCAATTACACCGCCCGTCCTCACTCCCTTTGCGAGTTGCCCGACCTTGGCCGCATTGGCATCAGCCACGACAGCGACAAGTTCCTTCAACCTGCCGTCTTCGCTCTTTGTCACAAACTCATCATACCGATAACTGCCGAAATGCGCACCTTCAGCTATCGCCTGGCCAAGCCCGGCCGCATCAGGCCGTCTTCCAAATCCATTATGCAGCGCCAAGACAGCCCGCTTTACCTTCAACTCCACCGCCTTACTCGCTGCAAGTGCCGCGGCGTCTCGAATCGTATCACTTGTCGCTTTTTTGCGCTCGCCAAGCCCAACTAACAGAACCCGTTGGGCACCTATTTTCCCGTCACCGTATAAAAGCGCGCTCGTATCAGCCTTGGCCTTGAAGTCGCCGAGCTTGCGCACCTTCTCTATCGCCCCACCCAACTTCTTGTCAATTGCCTCGCACAACTTGTCTTTCTTAACATCCGAAAAAACCCCAACCGCCAACAAATCCGACTTCGCCGCGACCGGGTCCGCCTTTTGCGTCCTAACCGTTACCGAAATAATTTCTTTAGCCATTTCCTGTCATCCTTCATTACTTTTCGTCCTCTTTGCTTCGCAGTCTCAGATAGCTTTCGATAAAGTCTTTGATTTGGCCGTCCAGCACAGCCTGCACATTACCCACTTGGTAACCCGTGCGGTGGTCCTTAATCATCTGGTACGGCTGAAGCACATAGCTTCTTATCTGGTTGCCCCACGCAATCTCACCCTTATTGCTGTAAAGTTTCGCCAGTTCCGCGTCACGCTTTTGCTTTTCAACCATATAAAGCCTCGCCCGGAGCATCTTCATCGCCTCAGCCCGGTTCCTGTATTGACTCCTCTCACCCTGGCACTGCACAACTATCCCCGTCGGAAGATGTGTAATCCTGACAGCCGAGCTTACTTTGTTGACGTGCTGGCCGCCCGCACCGCTCGCGCGATAAAAGTCCATCCGCAAATCATCGTCTTTGATTTCGACATCCTTATCTTCCTCGTGCTCGCAAATTACATCCACCGCCGCAAAGCTCGTATGCCGCCGCTTGTTCGAGTCAAAAGGGCTTATCCGCACTAATCTGTGCACACCCGTCTCACATGAAAGCTTACCGTACGCAAAAGGCCCACCTACCTTCAGTGTCACCGACCGCACTCCCACCTCTTCGCCCGGCGTAATATCAAGCTGCTCATACCCGTACTTGTTCGCATCAAAATACCGCGTGTACATCCGCAACAGCATATTTGCCCAGTCGCAGCTTTCCGTTCCACCGGCACCGGCGTGAATGCTGAAGAAGCACCCCTTCATATCGTCCGGCCCACCAAGCATACCGGCTATCTCTATCTTGTCGCACCGCTTCACTAACTGGGCCAGTTCATTTTCAGTCGAAGCCAGAGTCTCGGCGTCATTTTCCTCGGCCGCCAACTCAAATAGCTCCGCCAGGTCCCGCCCGGCACCGGTCACCTCCTTAACGGGCTCGATAATACTCTTTACCGCGCTAAGCTCGGAGACCACACTCTTGGCCTTTTCCGGGTCATCCCAAAAACCGGCCCTGGCCATCTTCTCTTCGAGCTTTGCGCGCTGGGAAATCTTTGACGGCAAGTCAAAGCCAGTCCCGGATTTGTTCGATCCGGGCCGTCAAATCACCTATCGCCGCTCTAAGTTCTGATATTTCCATATCCGGTTCGCCTTTCAAACAGGCCAAATTCCCAACAAATTATATCTAACCCCGCTTTATAGCCAAACAATCCCCATCTTGCAAGAAATGTTTTCCCACAATCCACGTTTATCCTGAGCGCAGCCGAAAGGATCCTCCTCTTGGTGGCACCCTTTTCCCGGAAAAGGGTGAGTCGGTAGCATGGGCAACTTGTTGCCCATGCGGTTTTTGCCGTTTAGCCCCGCACGTCCAGACATAGCCTTGGCGACGGCGGAAGCCGGTATCCAGTTCCAATTCACGCATCACACAATACGAGATACGAAATAGGCTTGTCCTGAGCGGACCTGTCCCGAACAGGGTCGAGGGAGTCGAAGGGCCCCTGCTTGCCCTGAATCCAACGTGTTTAATGGGTCATTCTTATCTTTTGTCTTCAATATCGTTTGGCCCTGAAGGGCCTGCCTGAAGGCACTTTTTCCTTGCAGTTCCCGCAAAAAAAACTATAATTACACTTGCCCCGCACGAAATAGCAAGCTTGCGTCATTTGGTGCGGGGAACCAGCTAACAACGGGCACCGACAACCGTCGCCCCAAGTAAGTTCGTGATTAGTGAATTGTATTTGGCCAATAATATCTGAGGCACCTTT